>NZ_BCAV01000043.1:0-5563 GCF_001320125.1 Pseudomonas sp. NBRC 111119 | reverse complement strand
CGGCGCATCGCGAGCTTCGCTCGCTCCTACGCTTGTTTCGGGCCAGTAACACCTGTGGCAGGCGCGCGCGACCGCCTTGTTTGTACGACGCGATATCGCGGCATGCGCCAAGGCGTCCGCGCGCAAATGGCGCAGACATAACTGGCCCGAAACAAGCGTAGGAGCGAGCGAAGCTCGCGATGCGCCGCGCGGGCGGCGCTCGATCTCCCAGGCGCAGAACCTATTACGGCGAACACTGGATGACCCTCCCCCAATCTTGGCCCGCCTCTTGGCCCAGCATGCGGTGCGGCTGGGAAACCTTCAACGGCTAAGACGTCCCCCTAACCTGCCCTATCGCAAACTTCTGCACGCCATCTTCCCCACCCCCAAATAATTAAAACGAAAGCGTTATCGCTTTTGTTACAGAAAAATATTTCCCTTTAAGCATAAAGTTTAATAGCCCCTTGGCCGACAGCCTGAGCAAGAACGGAGTTCACAACCGTCTGCCCTCGAGCCCGTACCGCCTTGCTTAGATTAGCAAGTATTGCAACATCAAGGAGCTTCACATGTATTTAAGAAACCTCAAAATCGGCATCCGCGCCACTGCCATTTTCGCCGCCCTCGCCCTCCTGGTTTTAATACTCGGCCTCACCTCCCTGAACCGCATGCACACGATGGACAGCCCACCGACGAGGTACGCACTTCGTGGCTTCCAGCCGTCATGCTCCTGGATGAAATGAGCATGAACCTGGGTCGCGCCCGCGCCCTGACGCTGCGCAGTGTGCTGGAAGACAGCCCCACGGCCAGAACGGAAACACTCGATAAGATCGAGACCATCAACAAACAATATGAAACCCAACTAAGCGACTATGAGAAGTCGATAACGGAACCCACTGACCGTTCGCTGTTTGACACTTTCTCCGCTGCAAGCACAACCTACCACGGCTTGCAAAATGCTATCCGTGAAGCCGTTCGCAATAATGATCTGGAAGAAGCCAAACGCTTGGTGAATGGGTCGCTGGCCGATTATGCCGACGCCATGATGAAAGCGTTGATTCAACTCACTCACTATAATGCCAACGGGGCAACACACGCCTCAGAGGCCAGCAGTGAAGCTTACGAACAGTCATTCGTTATTATCGCCGTGACCATCGTGATCATCGTCAGCCTGATGATCGCGCTGGCCATCTTGCTGACCCGCAGCATCGTGCTGCCACTTGCAGAAGCAGTAAATGTGGCCGAGCGGGTAGCCGCCGGGGAACTCAACCAGGACATTCAGGTGAAGGGCCGCGACGAACCCGCGCTGTTGCTGCTGTCGCTTTCAAAAATGAAGGACAGCCTGCGCGAAACGATCGCCAGCATCGCTGCCGCCTCGGACCAGCTAGCGTCCGCCTCGGAAGAGCTGTTCACCGTCACCGAAGACACCAGCCGCGGCCTGCATCAGCAAAGCGCCGAAATCGACCAGGCTGCCACCGCCGTGAACCAGATGACCGCAGCGGTCGAGGAAGTGGCCAGCAACGCTGTAAACACCGCCGATGCCTCCAAAGGCGCAGACCAGAGCACCCGGGACGGCCAACAGCGCGTCAATGAAGCGTTGCAGTCCATCGGCCACCTGGTGGGCGATGTGACCACCACTTCGCAGGAAATCGAACACCTGGCCAGCAGCGCCAACGAAATCAGCCGCGTGCTGGACGTGATCGGCTCCATCGCCGGCCAGACCAACCTGCTGGCGTTGAACGCCGCCATCGAAGCCGCCCGTGCCGGCGAAGCAGGCCGGGGCTTTGCCGTGGTAGCAGACGAAGTGCGGGCCCTGGCCCACAGGACGCAGCAATCCACCGCAGAAATAGAAGGCATGATCACCGGCATCCAGACCGGCACCGAATCGGCTGTGAGCGCCATGCATGTCAGCAAGGGCCGAGCGACCGGCACCCTGGAAGTGGCCCAGTCCGCTGGCCAGGCCCTGGACATCATTGCCGAGGCCATTTCGTCCATCAACCAGCGCAACCTGGTGATCGCCAGCGCTTCGGAAGAGCAGGCCCAAGTGGCGCGTGAGGTGGACAGGAACCTGGTGAACATCAGGGACCTGGCCATGCAGACGTCAGCCGGGGCGAATCAGACCAGTGCGGCGGCGCAGGAGCTGTCGCGGCTGGCGGTCGAGCTGAATGGGATGGTGGGTAAGTTCAAGGTGTGATCAGCGGCCCTTGCTCGCCGCCATGTGCGGTGAGCAACGGGGAATGCGGTGGGGGCACTGAATGCAACGCCGGCCCTGTCACGCTCGCCGACGGTAACCGGTTACGAGCAACAGGAGGCCGGGGATCAGCAGGCCGATAGCGGTGTAGCCGAACGCAGGTTGGCCGGAGGCACCTACTGCAGCGAAAGCGGCGCCGGTTGCGAGCAGCGGTGCTGCTGCCAAATAGAATGGTTTGGCTGAAGTGCCCATGTCGAACCTCCTGTTTGATGGGGCTGGGGAGCTCGCGCCCGACTGACGTCGGGGGTGAAGGTCGACAGTAACTGGGTGTTGTCAGTGGTGGCAAGGCAGATCAGTGCGATGACGTGAGGGTGTCAGAAATTTTGTGTTCGGGCATAACATGAGTAAGAGGTGCATGTATGCCAACCAAAAAGAAACCCTTGCGTGACCTACCCAAAATCCCTAAAGAGCTGCTGGAGCAGTTCGGCGAGGGCCTGATGTCCGCAGAGGCTATCGAGGATGCCTCTGCGGCGTTCAAGAAGGCCCTGATCGAACGCGCTTTGAGTGCCAAACTCGGCCATCACTTGGGTTATCCGCCGGGCGCGCAGCGCCCAGAGGATGAAACCAACCAGCGTAACGGCAAGAGTGCAAAGACGGTTTTGACGGGGGACGGCCCGTTGCGGCTGGAAATCCCTCGTGATCGAAACGGAAGTTTTGAGCCCATTCTGATCCCCAAGCATGAGCGCCGTTACACCGGATTCGATGACAAGATCATCGCCATGTACGCCCGTGGAATGACGGTCAGAGAGATCCGAGCCTTTCTATCCGAGCAGTATGGAACCAACGTTTCACCCGATTTCATCAGCTCTGTGACAGACGAGGTCATGGAGGAGATTGGCGCGTGGCAACAGCGGCCACTGGAGCCGATGTACCCAGTCATTTTCTTCGATGCGCTGCGGGTGAAGATCCGCGAAGAAGGCCTAGTGCGCAACAAGGCCATCTACTTGGCGTTGGGCGTTCTCCACGACGGGACGCGCGATATCTTGGGCATCTGGATCGAGAACACCGAGGGTGCGAAGTTCTGGATGAAGGTGTTTAACGATCTTAAGACACGTGGCGTCGAGGACGTGCTGATTGCCGTGACCGATGGCCTCAAGGGCATGCCAGAAGCTCTCAGCGCTGTATTTCCAGAGACGACGTTGCAGACGTGCATCGTGCACCTGATCCGCAACAGCCTCGACTACGCAGCCTGGGACAAGCGACGGGCTCTGGCCAAGGAGCTGAAGCCGATTTACCAAGCCATCAATGCTGAGGCGGCTGAGCAAGCCCTTGATGAGTTAGAGAACGGGCCGTGGGGCGAGAAATATCCAACGGTGGTGGCTGCCTGGAGACGCGCCTGGGATCGAGTGATTCCATTTTTCGTCTTCCCACCGGCCATCAGGAAGGTGATTTACACCACCAACGCCATTGAAAGCATCAATGCTCAGCTACGCAAGATCATTAAAACCCGGGGGCATTTCCCGAACGATGAAGCAGCCACCAAGCTAATATGGCTGGGGCTGCGAAACATCACGGCAAACTGGGGCTCGGCGGCGCATGATTGGAAAAGTGCGATGAATCAGTTCGCGATTCTGTACGGAGATCGGTTCATCAGGCCGACCTGGTGAAAATCAGGGCCTGCCTAACGGCAGGCCGTTACCGGCCCGAACACAAAAAAACTGACAGTCCCGAAGACCGGTGCTTCGGAGGACAAGCTTTTTCTGTTCTCGATCAAGCAAGGTGATCTCACGCGCAACGATTGGGACGGTACAACGCAGGCTCTACGAGGCTCGATCAACGAGATCACTGACTTCTACATCCCTGTGCGCATTGCGGATCAGTACAAGCACCTGAAGGTGGTTATCTGCCTGTGCTTCGGTGGCGAGATCCACGAAGCGATTCAGGACATCGTCACACAGTTCATCAAGCTCAAAACTGATGAGCGCGTTTCCTTCGAGATTTGGAACGGGGACTACCTGGCCGGAAAGCTGACCGAAGGTGTGCTGCAACAGCAGTTGGTCGACGAGAAACTACGCAGCAGCTTCCAAAAATCGGTCGCGATGATCGATGAGCCAGATATCGCCTACAAGCATTTCTCGCGCTTGGCGCAAGGACTGCTCGGCGACGGGGATGCCAAACCTCTGGCTCGGCTAACGAGTCTCCGGCAGATCTACATCTGCCTGTGGGTACTGTTCGTATGGGCCCGTGCAGCCGGCAATCTTGAGGCGCCATATCGAGCAAGCGAGCGCACGATCTTACTGGCCTGGGATCACATCAAAGGCTATGTAGCTACAAAGCAGCATCGAAAAATAGCGGAGGAAATGGGCACTACGTTCGCTGAGCTCGTCGATCTTCACTTCCAAATCTGGGATGAATTGTTGGGCGAAAAAATCTTGCCCCATGTACACGTGCAGCACGGCCTTTCCGCTGCGGTAAATACCTCAACGTCCGTGGACATCAATCTGAAAATGTTCGAGACGTTGGGGCGGATGGCCCAACGAGGTCTTTGGCTGCTGTGGCAGGTGAGTCGAGATGATGCAACCCCTCAGAGATGCGTGAGGGCCGATGCTACTGACCCCGCCAAGTTCGACCAGGCCTTCATGCTTGCCTCCCAAATACAACAGCTCATCAGTAGAAATCCGATGCTGCTCTGCCCGATCACGGATGACCACTCGATAGAGATCGGTGCCGCGGTGACCTTCCTGTCCATGATGGACAAGTGGCAACCGCTGGCCCAGGACTATTGCGATCACCTGCTAGAAAGCTTCTGGTTTACCTACTGCGCCCATGGCCAATATCCGGTGATTGATGCCAGCTATCGCAACCTGATTGGCCATCCCAGGGAGGCCACTGACGCCTACCGCGAAGCGCAAACAAGAGGCAGCACACTGATCCCCCTGATCCTGGTGGGAGCGACATCCCAAGGTGAGACGACCCGCACCAGCAAGTTCAGCCGCTTCGCCAAGGAATCACTTAAACACTGCAATATGCAGCTCTGGGTATCCGCGGGGGACAGTGAAGATATGCTGTACGCAGGTCTTCCCGGCCCCGGCTTGGCATTGACTGGCATCCCCATCACGTCGGACGGTGCCGCGGCTCTGACAATGATCGATGCCGAGGTTTCTCGAGACGAGCACTTCAAGAAGCTATCCGCTGTTGAACATGGCCATTGGCCGATTTTGATCATGGCTTGCCGGCATTACCGCTTACCCTTACCCCCTCACCTTTGGCTTCCACTCCTTTCTCCTGAGTAGAAGCTATTAGCAAGGAGCGACTATGAACAAGGGAGCATCATGAGCGAGTAAGTACCTGCATCACCTGCACCGCCCCAGCAAAGTCAGGCGAGCACGTTTTCCG
>NZ_BCAV01000042.1:0-108373 GCF_001320125.1 Pseudomonas sp. NBRC 111119 | reverse complement strand
TTTGATCAGGTGATCGTAGCGCCTCCAGAAACCGGTTAATCGCTTAACTCATTGAATTTCAAGGAGTTTTGCGTTCCGTTGTCGCTGGAAGTGGGGCGCATTATAAGGGGATTCGAGAGGGCGTCAACCGTTTATTTCAATAAGTTGAAATAGGGCATGTACCGGCCATCATATGACCCCTGTATCTCTCAGCCGCTTCAATTGAGCCGCGTCCAGTTCCAGCACGTCAGTCAATACCGCGTCGGTATGCTCACCCAGCAACGGCGGCGCACGCCGATACTCAACCGGGGTTTGCGACAGCCGTATGGGGCTTGCCACTTGCGGTACGCTGCCCCCCAGTGGATGCGGCATGCTGACGGCCAGGCCTCGAGCCAGTACCTGCGGGTCCTGGAACACCTGGGCCAGGTCGTTGATCGGCCCGCATGGCACACCCGCAGCCTCCAGCTGGCTCACCCACTGGGCCGTGGTCTTGAACACGGTGGCCTGCCTGATCAACGGGATCAGTTGCGCCCTGTTGGCCACGCGAAGCTTGTTGGTGGCGAACCGCGCATCGTCCGCCCACTCCGGCTGCCCGGCCACCTCAGCGAACTTGCGGAACTGGCTGTCGTTACCCACCGTCAGGATGAAGTCACCATCTGCAGTGGGGAAATCCTGGTACGGCACTATATTAGGGTGCGCATTGCCCAAACGCCGCGGTGGGTTACCCGTGGTCAGGTAGTTCATGGCCTGGTTCGCCAAGCAGGCTACCTGCACGTCCAGCAGTGCCATATCTATGTGCTGGCCGATACCTGTCTGCTCCCGGTGCGACAAGGCGGCAAGCATGGCAACGGTCGAGTACAGCCCGGTAAGGATATCGGTAAGCGCTACGCCCACCTTCACCGGCCCTTCACCGGCTTCCCCCTCCGGGCGACCCGTGAGGCTCATGAGGCCACCCAGGCCCTGAATCATGAAGTCATAACCAGCACGCTTGGCATAAGGGCCTGTCTGGCCAAACCCGGTAATCGAGCAATAGATAAGCCTGGGGTTGACCGCCTTCAGGCCCTCATAGTCCAGCCCATAGGCCGCCAGGCCACCGACCTTGAAGTTCTCGATGACAATATCGCAGGTAGCCGCCAGCTCACGTACTAGGCGCTGGCCCTCTGGCTGGGTGAAGTCGATGGTTACCGACCGCTTGTTACGGTTAGCCGACAGGTAGTAGGCCGCCTCACGGGTATTCTCGCCCTCAGCGTTCTTGAAGAAAGGCGGCCCCCAGGCGCGGGTATCGTCCCCAGACCCGGGGCGCTCCACCTTGATCACGTCGGCCCCCAGGTCGGCGAGGATCTGCCCGGACCAAGGCCCGGCCAGCACGCGCGAAAGGTCCAGCACCCGCAGATGTGATAGCGCGCCCATGGGCCGATTCCTTATAAGCAGATCAATAGAAGGCCTGGATACCCGTCTGGGCACGCCCCAGAATCAACGCATGCACGTCGTGGGTACCCTCATAGGTGTTGACCACTTCCAGGTTCACCAGATGACGCGCTACACCAAACTCATCGGAAATGCCGTTACCCCCCAGCATGTCCCGCGCCATACGGGCGATGTCCAATGCCTTGCCACACGAATTACGCTTCATGATGGAAGTAATCTCTATCGCCGCCGTACCCTCATCCTTCATACGCCCCAAGCGCAGGCAGCCTTGAAGGGCCAGCGTGATTTCGGTCTGCATGTCGGCCAGCTTCTTCTGGATAAGCTGGTTGGCGGCGAGCGGGCGGCCGAACTGCTGACGGTCCAGGGTGTACTGACGTGCCGTGTGCCAGCAGGCCTCCGCAGCACCCAGCGCACCCCAGGAGATGCCATACCGGGCTGAGTTCAGGCACGTGAAGGGCCCTTTGAGGCCGCGCACTTCGGGGAAGATGTTGTCCTCGGGGACGAACACGTTGTCCATGACGATTTCGCCAGTGATCGACGCACGCAGCCCCACCTTGCCATGGATCGCTGGCGCGCTCAGGCCCTCCCAGCCCTTCTCTAGCACAAAGCCCCGGATGTCACCCGCATCGTCCTTGGCCCATACCACGAACACATCAGCGATAGGGCTGTTGGTAATCCACATCTTGCTGCCGGTAAGGCGATAACCGCCTTCTACCTTACGGGCACGGGTGATCATCGAACCTGGGTCGGAACCGTGATTGGGTTCGGTGAGGCCGAAGCAGCCAATCCACTCGCCACTGGCCAGCTTCGGCAGGTACTTCTGCTTCTGCCCCTCGGTACCAAACTCATTGATCGGCACCATGACCAGCGAGGACTGCACACTCATCATCGAGCGGTAGCCGGAGTCGATGCGCTCCACCTCACGGGCGATAAGGCCGTAGCACACATAATTCAGGCCACTGCCGCCGTACTGCTCGGGAATGGTCGCCCCCAGCAGCCCAACCTCACCCATCTCGCGGAAGATCGCCGGGTCAGTCTTCTCATGGCGGAAGGCCTCGAGCACCCGCGGCGCGAGCTTGTCCTGGGCAAACTGATAAGCGCTGTCACGCACCATGCGCTCTTCTTCAGTGAGCTGCTGGTCCAGCAGCAGTGGGTCGATCCAGTTGAAGCTTGCCTTGGGGGCCATGAGCGAATTCCTCGAATGCGGCAACAGTGCGGTATGCATTGATCCTAGGCCGCAACGCCTCGCACCACAAACGACGATTACGCACCAATCAGTGATATTTTCTCACTTCGTATACCTGTTGAAGCCCAGCTTCAACGCCCAACAAGTGAGGGATAAGCATGCGGCGCAAAATACCCAGTACCACAGCCCTGATCTGCTTCGAGGCATCGGCCCGCCACGAAAGCTTCACCAAGGCAGCCCAGGAGCTTTCCCTGACCCAGGGCGCAGTCTGTCGCCAGGTAGGCGGGCTGGAAGTGTTCCTTAATGTGGAACTGTTCAGGCGATCACGCCGAGGCGTAAAGCTGACTGAAGCAGGGCTTTCTTATAGCCGGCAGGTTGCAGCCCAGCTGGACGCGGTAGAGCGCGACACGCTGTCGGTAATGCGCCAGCAGGGCGCCAACGTCATCGAGCTGGCGGTAGTGCCCACCTTCGGCACGCAATGGCTATTACCCCGGCTGAAGGATTTCCAGCAACGCCACCCCGACGTCACCGTCAACCTCACCAACCGCACCCGGCCGTTTCTGTTCGCTGATACGCCCTTCGACGCTGCCGTGTATTTCGGCGATGGCGACTGGTCGGGTACCCAGGCCCACAGGCTGATGGGAGAGAACCCGGTACCCGTGTGCAGCCCTGCGCTGCTGCACGGGTTGCCGGCCCTGGAGGCACAGCGTATCGCCGAACTGCCACTGCTGCAGCAGAGCACACGCCCGTACGCCTGGCGCCAATGGTTCGCCAGCGCAGGGCTAAGCGTGGAGGGGGACATGACCGGGCCTCGCTACGAACTGTTTTCAATGCTCTCGCAGGCGGCCATCCACCAGATGGGCATCGCCTTGATCCCTCCGTTCCTGATCCAGCGGGAGTTGGAGGAGGGTAGGTTGGTGGTCGCTAACAGGCATGTTCTGAGCAGCCACAAGGCCTACTATCTGATGATTCCGGAGCGCAAGGTACAGTCGGCATCCCTGGTTGCCTTTCGTGACTGGCTCACCGAGCAGTCACACGCGTACATAAAGGCAGCTAGCGCTAATTGACCCCGTAGTCAGCTTTATTTAAAGCCTACAGATATAAATATATGTCGCACTTGATTAATTTTTCTGAGCCGCACCAAAATGGTCACTAGCCCCTTAATGGCACGTTTTGAAGCGTCATTTTGCGACATTCACCTTTCCAAACACGAATTAGGCAGAATTTATTCTGTTTTTTAGCCTAATCTGCCGAAAGCCCGAATTTTCAGGGCTGCGTGAGACGCACTGCGACATGCAGTCACAGGGTGACTTGTAGTTTTACAATGGTTTCGCTCCAGAATGGCTTGTAGGGCCTGAGGTTCGTCTGCAAAATGCTTCGCCCGCCCAGGATTCGGCGGGTTGGGGCTCGATAGCCGCCCCAGCACACCACCCGAAGTGTGCTGGCATTTACAAAGACAAAGGTCACCGCAGGAGAAATGTCGTGCACATAGGTGTTCCTCTCGAAACGCAGGCCGGTGAGGCAAGGGTCGCTGCGACCCCGGAAACCATCAAGAAACTCATTGGCCAAGGCCATCAGGTCACGGTGCAGCGGGGGGCAGGGCTCAATGCCAGCATTCCCGACAGTGCCTTCGAAGCGGTGGGTGCGGCCCTGGGCAGTGCAGCTGATGCCTACGGCGCGCAACTGGTGCTCAAGGTGGTCGCGCCAAACGACCAGGAGCTGGCGCTGGTCAAGCCTGGCACCTTGCTGGTGGGCATGCTCAACCCGTTCAACAGCGAGCTGATCGCCAGAATGGCCGAGCGCGGCGTTACTGCCTTCGCCCTTGAAGCAGCGCCACGTACCTCACGCGCTCAAAGCCTGGACGTACTGTCGTCCCAGGCCAACATCGCAGGCTATAAGGCCGTGCTGCTGGCAGCGCAGCATTACCCGCGCTTCATGCCGATGCTCATGACCGCAGCCGGCACCGTCAAGGCCGCGCGCGTGCTGATTCTGGGTGCCGGTGTTGCCGGCTTGCAGGCCATTGCTACAGCCAAGCGGCTGGGTGCCGTGATCGAAGCCTCCGACGTGCGCCCTGCGGTAAAGGAGCAGATTGAATCGCTGGGTGGCAAATTCATCGACGTGCCCTATGAGACCGACGAAGAGCGCGAGTGCGCCGAAGGGGTAGGCGGCTACGCACGCCCAATGCCGGCCAGCTGGATGCAACGCCAGGCACAGGCTGTGCACGAGCGCGCCAAGCAGGCAGATATCGTGATTACCACGGCGCTCATTCCGGGCCGCAAGGCGCCTACCTTGCTCAGTGCCGAGACCGTTGCCCAAATGAAACCTGGCTCGGTGGTGATCGACCTGGCAGCCGCGCAGGGCGGCAACTGCCCACTGACCGTCGCCGATCAGGTGGTGCAGGCGCACGGCGTAACCATCGTCGGGCCGACCAACCTCCCCGCGCAGGTAGCCGCCGACGCCTCGGCACTGTATGCCCGCAACCTGCTGGACTTCATGAAGCTGCTGTTCGACAAGGACGGCGCCCTGACCATCAACCTGGAAGACGACATCGTCGCGGCCTGCCTCATGTGCCGCGACGGGCAGATCGTCCGCAAGAACGGCTGAGGAGCACGACAATGGAAGACATGCTGATTTCCCATGGCATCTACAACCTCATCATTTTCGTGCTGGCCATCTACGTGGGCTACCACGTGGTGTGGAACGTTACCCCGGCGCTGCACACCCCCCTGATGGCGGTTACCAACGCCATTTCTGCCATCGTCATCGTCGGCGCGATGCTGGCTGCGGCACTGACCGTAACCCCCGCCGGCAAGGTGATGGGCACCCTGGCCGTTGCCCTTGCGGCAGTCAACGTCTTCGGTGGCTTTCTGGTCACCCGGCGCATGCTTGAGATGTTCAAGAAAAAAACCAAGAACGAGGGGCAGAAGTCAGCATGAGCATGAATCTGGTAACGCTTCTGTACCTGGTTGCCTCGGTGTGCTTCATCCAGGCACTCAAAGGCCTGTCGCACCCCACCACGTCACGGCGCGGCAACCTGTTCGGCATGATCGGCATGGGGATCGCCATCCTCACCACGGTTGGCCTCATCTATAAGCTGGGTGCCGAGCTCGCTACTGCCGGCATCGGCTACGTGCTTGTCGGCCTGCTGGTCGGTGGTACGGCCGGTTCGATCATGGCCAAGCGCGTCGAGATGACCAAGATGCCGGAGCTGGTCGCCTTCATGCACAGCATGATCGGCCTTGCGGCAGTGTTCATCGCCATTGCTGCGGTACTCGAACCCCAGTCCATGGGCATTGTCGCCGCCATCAGCGACCCGATCCCCACGGGCAACCGACTGGAACTGTTCCTCGGCGCAGCCATTGGTGCCATTACCTTCTCCGGTTCGGTGATCGCGTTTGGCAAGCTGTCGGGCAAGTACAAGTTCCGCCTGTTCCAGGGTGCGCCGGTGCAGTTTGCCGGGCAGCACAAGCTGAACCTGATCCTGGGCCTGACCACCATCGCCCTGGGCCTGCTGTTCACGTTCACCGGCCACTACAGCGCCTTCACCCTCATGCTGGCCCTGGCTTTCGTGATGGGCGTGCTGATCATCATTCCGATCGGCGGGGCAGACATGCCGGTGGTGGTATCAATGCTCAACAGCTACTCGGGCTGGGCGGCTGCCGGTATCGGCTTCTCGCTGAACAACTCGATGCTGATCATTGCGGGCTCACTGGTCGGTTCGTCGGGTGCGATTCTGTCGTACATCATGTGCAAAGCCATGAACCGCTCGTTCTTCAACGTGATCCTCGGCGGCTTTGGTGGGGATACAGACGCGGGTGCGGCACAAGGCTCGAAGGAGCAGCGCCCGGTAAAGTCGGGTTCTGCCGATGACGCCACCTTCCTGCTCAGCAACGCCGACAGCGTGATCATCGTGCCAGGTTACGGCCTGGCAGTGGCCCGCGCCCAGCATGCATTGAAGGAGCTGACCGAGAAGCTGACCCACAACGGGGTGACGGTGAAGTATGCGATTCACCCGGTAGCAGGGCGTATGCCCGGGCACATGAACGTGCTGCTGGCCGAGGCAGAGGTACCCTACGACCAGGTGTTCGAAATGGAAGACATCAACGCCGAGTTCGGCCAGGCCGACGTGGTGCTGGTGTTGGGCGCCAACGACGTGGTCAACCCGGCTGCCAAGAACGACCCCAAGTCACCGATCGCCGGCATGCCCATCCTCGAAGCCTTCAAGGCCAAGACCATCATCGTCAACAAGCGCTCCATGGCCAGCGGCTATGCGGGGCTGGATAACGAACTGTTCTACCTGGACAAGACCATGATGGTGTTTGGTGACGCCAAGAAGGTCATCGAGGACATGGTCAAGGCTGTGGAGTAACCACTGCTGCTGCATCGGCCTATATAAGCAGAGCCCCGGTCTGATCCACCGGGGCTCTGCTTTTTATGATCCGGATCAACGGCAGCGAACGCTGCAGGGGCATACGACCATGGTCGCGGGACGGCAACGGGCGAAAACACTAGACTGCGCTGCAGTAGCTTAGTAGCCCGAGATAACAATCCATGTACCGTGATCGTATCCGCTTGTCCTCCCTGCACAGCAAGGTAATGAGTGCGGCTGATGCCGCTGGCCTGATCGAGGACGGCATGACCGTCGGCATGAGCGGCTTCACCCGCGCCGGTGAAGCCAAGGCCGTTCCCCACGCACTGGCCGAGCGCGCCAAGCTGACCCCGCTGAAAATCAGCCTGATGACCGGCGCCAGCCTGGGCAACGACCTGGACAAGCAGTTGACCGAGGCCGGCGTGCTCGCGCGCCGTATGCCGTTCCAGGTGGACAGCACACTGCGCAAGGCCATCAACGACGGCAAGGTGATGTTCATTGACCAGCACCTGTCCGAAACGGTGGAGCAACTGCGCAACCAGCAGCTCAAGCTGCCCGACATCGCGGTCATCGAGGCGGTGGCGATCACTGAACAAGGCCACATCGTACCCACCACGTCGGTGGGCAACTCGGCCAGCTTCGCGATTTTCGCCAAGCAGGTGATCATCGAGATCAACCTGTCGCACAACCCCAACCTTGAGGGTTTGCACGACATCTATATCCCAACCTACCGCCCCACCCGTACGCCGATCCCACTGGTGAAGGTGGACGACCGTATTGGTAGCACCGCCATTCCCATCGACCCGGCCAAGATCGTTGGTATCGTCATCAGCGACCAGCCGGACTCGCCTTCCACCGTGTTGCCGCCCGATGGCGAAACCCAGGGCATCGCCGACCACCTGATCAACTTCTTCAAGAAAGAAGTGGCGGCGGGGCGCCTGACCAACCGGCTGGGCCCGTTGCAGGCCGGTATCGGCAGCATCGCCAACGCAGTGATGTGCGGCCTGATCGAGTCGCCATTCGAAGAACTGACCATGTATTCCGAAGTGCTGCAGGACTCCACCTTCGACCTGATCGATGCGGGCAAGCTGCGTTTCGCCTCTGGCAGTTCGATCACCTTGTCCTCGCGCCGCAACGCTGACGTGTTCGGCAACCTGGAGCAATACAAGGACAAGCTGGTACTGCGCCCGCAGGAAATCTCCAACCACCCGGAAGTGGTGCGCCGCCTGGGCATCATCGGGATCAACACCGCGCTGGAGTTCGACATCTACGGTAACGTCAACTCCACCCACGTGTGCGGTACGCGCATGATGAACGGCATTGGTGGCTCGGGCGATTTCGCGCGAAATGCGCATTTGTCGGTATTCGTGACCAAATCGATTGCCAAAGGGGGTGCTATCTCCAGCGTCGTACCCATGGTCAGCCACGTGGACCACACCGAGCACGATGTCGACATCCTGGTCACTGAACAAGGCCTGGCCGACTTGCGAGGCCTGGCGCCGCGGGAGCGGGCGCGGGTGATCATCGATAACTGTGTGCACCCAGACTACCGCGCCGCGCTGAACGACTACTTTGACAGGGCCTGCGAGCGAGGTGGGCATACCCCGCATATCCTGCGCGAGGCACTCAGCTGGCACGAAAACCTGGAAGAGACGGGGCGCATGTTGGCCAGCTGACCGGCAACCCGCCTGCGTATGCAACACAATTGAGGGCCGCGATGCGGCCCTTTTTCTTTGCCTGCTACAAACTGCCAGGCATCACCATAATAAACTGTACTACTGTACTGGTTAAGCCTTCTTCTCTCAGCCTGACCATCCGAAAAAAGCGCCAAGATGCACCAACATGAGGCAGACCAGTACAGTTAGGCTGCTTTCGGGTGCAACAGTACCGTTACACAGTTAACTGGCCCATCATCTTTTGAAGGAACTGTATCTACTGTTATGGACAAGAGGGGAGGATCATTGGCATCAGTTAAATCACTATCTAATGCCGCCATAAGCGGAAGGATGATCATCATGGAACGTACCCTAAGTTCCGGTCTGGTTTTTGAAAGCGAAGCTCAGCAATCCCACGCCTCTCTGCCTCTGCGTGTAGCCTCCACCCTGCTGTTGTGGCAGCGCCGCATGGCCAGCCGTCGTCAACTGGCTCGCCTGGACGCCCGCCTGCTGGCGGATGCCGGTATCAGTGAGTCGCAGCGTTACGAAGAGCTCAGCAAGCCTTTCTGGCGCTAAGCGCTGGGTTGCCAGCCAGGCTGGCACCACGAATTTCCTGAACCCGCCGCAGACAACTGCGGCGGGTTTTTTGTTGGTGTGAATAGCGACGCCAGTCTCGTACCAGTACAATTTCCCCTTGCATTGCATAAGACAGGTACAGTTGTTGCCAGCGGCCGTGTTTAACATTCTGATACACCTACGCGTGATACGCTTCGGCCAACAGTCTGGTAGAACCCACCTTTAGGGGTGTCTAACACCGCCACCTTAACGTCCCAGTAGCATTACGACCCAAGCCAGGAGTTTCCCTACATGCCCCGTAACTATCTGATTGGCGCTGCCTTGATGCTGAGCCTGGCCGGCACTGCACAGGCCAGCAGCTTCATCGTGACCACCGACAGTGTGGTCGGCGCGGTAGCGGCCTCCACCGATGCCACCTCCGACGCCACCTCGTCGCTGCGCGACGACAAAGTGGTGCAAGCGGCGCGTGACGACGCCGCCAGCTTCGTCGCCAGCCAGGGTGATATCCGTGGCGCCAAGCTGGAAAGCGCGTTGCTGCACATCCGCTCACAAATGCCAGCCCTGCAAGCCAGTGACGCACAACTGGCCCAGGCTATCCTCGCACTCTGAGCAAGCCCCGGCTGCCTCGTTCAACCACCATGCGCTATTTGTTGCTGCCGTTGTTGTGGCTCGCCAGTATCGCGGCAGCCCACGCCATGGATACCACCACCCAGGGGTTGGTGATTTCCGGCTATGTCACCAGCCAGGTCACCAGCGCGCCCTTCGACCGCAAACTGGTGTTAGAGGCGCGCGATGACGCTGCAGCCTTCGTGGCCAGTGGAGGGCAGCTGCGGGGTGCATGGCTGGAAGCCGCGTTGGCATCATTAAGGCGCGATTGTACGTGCCGTGGCGTCAGTGACCTGGAACTGGCGCAGGCTATCCTCGTCCAATAACTACCCCTCACTCCCTGTATTTTCGGAGATGCTCCATGCGCAAACCGCTGATTGCCGCGACCCTCGGCATGCTGTTGCTGGCCGACCTGGCTCAGGCACAGACCCTGGTGGCCACCAGCAACATCATCGTGCGTGCCTTTGGCCGCTCGATTGACTTCACGTCCGATACCACCACCTCCATCCGCGACTCGAAAGTGGTGCGTGAAGCCCATGACGACGCCGCCAGCTTTGTCGCCAGCAACGGCGACATCCGCGGGGCCCAGCTTGAAGCCGCCTTCGACACATTGCGCGACCGCGTGCCGCAGGCACGTGACGCCAGCGACCAGGTGCTGGCCGAAGCCATTCTCGCGCTGTGAACAACGTGCGTGCCTGGTTGCTCGGCTGCGCCCTGACGCTGACCGGCACGCCCGCACTGGCAGACCTGCAGCTCCAGCTGCAGGTGGCCGGCCTCGACGCACAACAGGTAGAGGCCAGCCAGAGGCTGCTGGACGAGGCCATGGCCAAACTGCCACCTCTGTTCAAGCAGCGGCTTGACCGCACTGTTCAGGTCGGCTGGAGCGACCACATGCCGGCCAATGCCTACGGCCAGGCTTCCCCGGTGTCCACCCTCGAACTCAACCGGCGCCTGCTACCCAGCCTTGCCGACGGCAGCGCGGCAACTGAGCCTACGCAGCGCCCTCATGGCACCGTGCGCGCAGAGCTGCTGGCCACCGTGCTGCATGAACTCACCCATATCTACGACCGCGCCCGGCTGTGGCCCAGCCAGGAGCAGTCGCTGATCGCGCGCTGCAAGCGCCAGCAAGGCACGCTGGGCAAAGTGGGCTTGCCCGGCCAGTGCCGCGGCCAGGCCGAGCGCCGCTTCACCCTCAGCGACGACCCGCGCCTGCTCGACCTGGCCGGCTGGCAGCAATACGTAGGCCGGCGCGGCGAGCGTGAGCAGCACAATGGCCAGTTCGTGCGCAGCCCCGACAGTTACGAACTGAGCACCCCGAAGGAATACATAGCGGTCAACATGGAGTACTTCCTCCTCGACCCGAGCTACGGGTGCCGCCGCCCGGCGCTCAATCAGTACCTGCGCGAGCATTTCGGCTGGGCGCCCCCTCAGGACACCTGCGCCAAAACCCTGCCGTTCATCAACGCCGGCAGCGACTTCGCCCGCCAGCCACTGGGTGAAGTGGACCCCGAGCGTGTGTACGAAGTGGACTTCCTGCTGGCCGAAGCCAATCAGAACCTGGTCAGCCGCTGGGGGCACAGCATGTTGCGCCTGGTCATCTGCAAGCCAGGCCGCCCACGGGGCCCGGACTGCCGGCTGGACCTGGACCAGAGCCTGGTACTCTCGTACCGCGCATTCGTCAATGACGTGCAGTTGTCCAGCTGGGATGGCCTGGTGGGGGTGTATCCGTCACGGCTGTTCGTATTGCCCCTGGGCCAGGTGATCGACGAGTACACCAAGACCGAACTGCGCAGCCTGGCTTCCGTACCGCTCAAGCTCAACCGGGAAGAAATCGAAAACCTGGTGCGCCAGGCGGCGGAAATGCACTGGAGCTACGACGGCAATTACTGGTTCCTGTCGAACAACTGTGCGGTGGAGTCGTTGAAGCTGTTACGCAGCGGCACTGCCAACCCCAAGCTCAACGACCTCGACAGCATCATGCCGAACGGCCTGCTGGCCGTGCTCAGCGGCCGCGGCCTGGCAGATACCCATGTGCTCGACAACCCCCGCGAAGCGCTGCGGCTGGGTTACCGCTTCGATTCTTACCGGGACCGCTACCAGGCCATGTTCGAGGTGCTGAAGAAGCAGCTGCCGGTCGAGCAGAAAGCAGTGGAAGACTGGCTGGCGCTGGATGCCGAGCAACGCCGCAGCTGGTTCGCCAAGGCTGACCTGCGCACCAGCGCCGCGTTGCTGCTGCTGGAACAGGCTGGCCTGCGGCGGCAATTGCTGCTGGCCCAGGATGAAGTCAAGCAACGCTACCTCAATGCCGCGGCGCTCAAGGACGGTAGCATCGACAAGGCTGACGCCACCCTCAAGCAGATGCTCGCCAACAGTGGCTTCCTGAGCCGGCCGGCCGAACTGCTGGATTCAACCGGCTACGGGCTGCCTCAACCTGAAGAGCGCAAGCACCTGGAAACAGTCAGCCGCGAACGCCAGGCGCAGCTGCTGCGGCTGAGCACCAGCCTTGACCAGGAGGTGAGGGCGCTACTGGAGCCGTCGAGGGCCAAGCAGATTGCTGCAGTGGAAGCCAACGTTAAACAGATCGGCGAGCACCTGCGGGCGCTGCACAAGGCAGCGGGTGGCCTGCAGTTGTGATTGTGCTGGCCACACAACCCTATAACTTTTCGCCAAACTCCGCAGGCAAATGCTCATCCAGGTGCAACCAAGTCACCCGGCTACCCACCCAGATATGCCGATTGGCCCGCACCTGTTCCGGCTGGTCCAGCGTCGCGACCGTTACATCCACCGTGTCAGGGCTGTGCGAAGTCACCAGCGCCAGATGAGCGCCGCAGCGCCCGCAAAAATAGCGGCTGCAACTGGCCGGTGCCACATAGCAGCTCGGCTCCCCCAGCAGCCAGCTGAAGCCTGAGCGGGGCAGCGTGACCCAGGTCACCACCAGCCCGCCACTGACCCGTCGGCAAATGGAGCAATGGCAGTGGGCGACATCTGACAAATCGCCCTCCAGCCGGTAGCGCAAGGCGCCGCAATGGCAGCCCCCTTCCGTCATATCACCCATGCATAACCTCCTGTCGACTTTGTTGCAGCGAAAGCTGGCTGAAAGCTTGCCCACCTAGGATAGCCCCCATTGCCGGCACAGACCGGTCAGCCAGGGCACGGAATACCGCGCCCGGCGCAATCCAACAACAACAATGGTGACCCCGATGCCTTTCCGTGCCCGACTCGTCGTAGCCCACATCCTGCAGCTCCATGCACAGCGCCCTACGCGCTGACCCGCCCGAATCGCCTTAACTTTCGCGCCTCGCCTGGAGTACTGCCATGCTGACTTTCCTTGGCTTTGCCATGGTCATCACCTTCATGTACCTGATCATGACCAAGCGCCTATCGGCCTTGATCGCACTGATTCTGGTACCCATCCTGTTCGCCATGTTCGGCGGTTTTGCCAGCAAGATCGGCCCCATGATGCTGGAAGGCATCAGCAAACTCGCGCCCACCGGTGTGATGCTGATGTTCGCCATCTTGTATTTCGCCCTGATGATCGACTCCGGCCTGTTCGACCCGGCCGTGCGCAAGATCCTCAAACTGGTCAAGGGCGACCCGCTGAAAGTGTCGGTGGGTACCGCCGTGCTGGCCCTGGTGGTTTCGCTGGACGGTGACGGCGCTACCACCTACATGATCTGCTGCGCGGCCATGCTGCCCATGTACAGCCGCCTGGGCATGAGCCCGCGGATCATGGCCGGCCTGACCATCCTGGCCGGCGGCGTAATGAACATGACCCCATGGGGCGGGCCGACTGCGCGTGCAGCCAGTGCGCTTCACGTCGACCCTTCGGACATCTTCGTCCCGATGATCCCCGCCATGTTGTTCGGTGTGGTGGCCATCCTCGGTATCGCCTACCTCTACGGCAAGCGCGAGCGTGCTCGCCTGGGCGAGCTGCACCTGCCCACTGACGATATCGACCACAGCGAAATCAGCGTGTCGCAGTACCCGGAGGCCCGGCGCCCCAAGCTGCTGTACTTCAACGGCGCCCTGACCGCCGCCCTGATGGTGGCACTGATTGCCGGCGTACTGCCGTTGCCCGTGCTGTTCATGATCGCCTTCAGCATCGCCATGATCGTCAACTACCCGTGCCTGCAGCAGCAGAAGGACCGCATCGCCGCCCACGCCGGCAGCGTACTGGCCGTGACCGGGCTGATCTTCGCAGCCGGCATTTTCACCGGCATCCTGTCAGGCACCGGCATGGTCGATGCCATGTCCAAGAGCCTGCTGGCGGTCATCCCCGAAGCGCTCGGCCCCTACCTTGCGGTCATCACAGCCATCGTCAGCATGCCGTTCACCTTCTTCATGTCAAACGATGCGTTCTACTACGGCGTGCTGCCCGTGCTGGCCGAAGCCGCCAGCCATTACGGCATCACCCCGGTCGAAATGGCCCGGGCGTCAATCGTCGGCCAGCCCGTGCACTTGCTTAGCCCACTGGTACCCTCCACCTACCTGCTGGTGGCCCTGGCCGGCATCGAGTTCGGCGACCATCAGCGCTTTACGCTCAAGTGGGCGGTGCTGGTATGCCTGTGCATAATGTTTGCCGCGCTCTTGATGGGCATCTTTCCGCTGTTCAGTAGTCTTTAATACACTCGCATTCTCCCTTGCCGCACGCCTGCGTGCGGCCTTTACCGCTTGAAGGAAAACACATGGAATGGCTGACCAGCCCGGAAATCTGGGTTGCCTTTTTCACCCTGACCGCACTTGAAATCGTGCTGGGGATCGACAACATCATCATGATCTCGATCCTGGTCAGCCGCATGCCCAAGCACATGCAGCCGCGCACCCGGATCTTCGGCCTGGCCTTGGCCATGGTCACCCGCATCATGCTGCTGCTGTCCATCACCTGGGTGATGCGCCTCACCAACGACCTGTTCGTGGTCTTGGGCCAGGGCATTTCCGGGCGTGACCTTATCCTGTTCTTCGGTGGCCTGTTCCTGCTGTGGAAAAGCTCCCAGGAGATCTACCACGGCCTGGAAGGCGAAGATGAAAACGCCGAGGAGCCCAAGGGCTCGGGCGGCAAGTTCTTCTACACCATCATCCAGATCGCGATCATCGACATCGTCTTCTCGCTGGACTCGGTCATCACCGCAGTGGGCATGGTTTCGCACGTACCGGTCATGATCGCCGCCATCGTGGTCGCCGTACTGGTAATGATGGCCTGCGCCGGCGCCATTAGCGACTTCATCGACAAGCACCCTTCGTTGAAGATGCTCGCCCTGTCGTTCCTGATCGTGGTGGGCACCGTGCTGATCGCCGAGGCATTCGACGTGCATGTACCCAAGGGCTATGTGTACTTCGCCATGGCGTTCTCGCTGGCGGTGGAAGCCATCAACATCCGCATGCGCACCGCCGTTGCCCGCAAAGCCGGCAAGGATCACGACCCGGTGAAACTGCGCAAGGACATCCCGGGTCAATAAACCCAGGAAGCTGCAAACCCTAAAGGGCCTTTCCAAGGCCCTTTTCTTTTTTGGGCAGCCCGGCCCATGGCATAAATGTTTCAAAATGATGACTGCCATGCGAAGCTGGCGATCGCTGCACAAAACAACTAAAGCTTTGAGTGGGCAACGGAAATTTCCACGTGCCCGCGCTTCGTCTTCTGGCCCAATGGCCAGTGCAACAGGGGGTTCCCGCCATGCTGACCCTGCTCAACCTGCTCTCGGCAGTCACACTTCTGGTGTGGGGCACGCACATCGTGCGCACCGGCATCCTTCGGGTGTTCGGTTCCGACTTGCGGCGCATCATCGGCCAGAACATGGACAAGCGCCCGCTGGCGTTCATTGCCGGCATTCTGGTGACGGCCATGGTGCAAAGCAGCAACGCCACTGCCATGCTGGTGACCTCGTTCGTGGGCCAAGGCCTGATGGCCATGACCCCGGCACTGGCGATCATGCTCGGGGCAGACGTGGGCACGGCGCTGATGGCCCGGGTGCTCACCTTCGACCTGTCGTGGCTGTCGCCGCTGCTCATCTTCCTGGGCGTGATCTTTTTCCTGTCGCGCAAGCAGACCCGCGCCGGCCAGCTTGGCCGGGTGGGCATCGGCCTGGGCCTGATCATTCTTGCGCTGCAACTGATTGTGCAAGCCGCCGCGCCCATTACCCACGCCCAAGGGGTGAAGGTGCTGTTCGCCTCGCTCACCGGGGATATCCTGCTCGATGCCCTGGTAGGTGCCATGTTTGCCATGGTGTCCTACTCAAGCCTGGCGGCGGTGCTGCTCACCGCCACCCTGGCCGGTGCCGAGGTGATCAGCCTGCCGGTGGCGATCGGCCTAGTGGTCGGGGCCAACATCGGCAGCGGCCTGCTGGCCTTTATCAGCACCAGCATGCAGAACGCGGCCGGGCGCCGGGTAGCACTGGGCAGCCTGCTGTACAAACTCATTGGCCTGGTGCTGATCATCCCGGTGCTGCACCCGCTGGTAGCCTGGATGGACTCGCTGAGCTTCAGCCCCCAGGAGCTGGTCATCGGCTTCCACCTGCTCTACAACACCCTGCGCTGCTTGATCATGCTGCCTACCGTCAAGCCCATGGGCCGGCTGTGCAACAGCTTGTTGCCAGAACGCGAAGCCAGCAATGGCCAGATACGCCCACGCCACCTCGACGCCTCGGCGCTGGAAACCCCTAGCCTGGCCTTGGCCAATGCCGCACGCGAAACCCTGCGCCTGGGCGATATCGTCGATAACCTGCTCGAAGCCATGCTGGGTGCACTGCGCGGTACCCAGGCCGCCTTGCCGCAACAGGTGCGGGCGTTAGGCGAAGACGCAGAAGCCCTGTACAGCGCCATCAAGCTGTACCTGGCGCAGATGGCCCGCGAAGACCTCAGCGAGCATGACAACCGCCGCTGGGCCGAGATCATCGAGCTGGCGATCAACCTGAAACTGGCCTGCGACCTGGTCGAACGCATGTTGCGCAAGGTGCAGCAGCAGAAGACCAGCCAGCGCCGCGCCTTCTCGCAAACAGGCCTGGAAGAGCTTACCGGCCTGCAGGAACAGCTGCTGGCCAACCTGCGCCTGGGCCTCTCGGTGTTCCTCAGCGCAGACCCGGAAAGCGCCCGCCTGCTGCTGCGGGAAAAGCGCCGTTTTCGCGCCCAGGAACGTCGCCTGGCTCACGCCCATGTCAGCCGCCTGCAACGCAAGGTGGTGCAAAGTATCGAAACCAGCTCACTGCACCTGGAACTGATTGCGGACATGAAGCGTTTGAACTCTTTGTTCTGTAGCAGTGCCTATGTGGTACTGGGCGGCTCGGACACGGGCGGGCTGATGCTCGACAGCGTGCCGGACGAAGCCCCTCTGCCATGATTGTGCCGACCCGAGGACCCTAGCTCGCCCATGCGTTGCCTGATGTTCATCTGCCTGCTGATCTGCAGCCTGCCTTCGTTTGCCCTGGACCGTTCGCGTGTGGAAGGTTATCTGTTGCCCAACGGCCTGCAGGTCATCCTGAAAGACGGCTACGAACGGGATCATGTATCGATTCGCCTGGTGGTAGGCGTAGGCCTGGACGACTTCGGCTGCGAGCAGAAAGAACTGCCGCACCTGCTTGAACACCTGCTGTTCAGCGGTATCGACGAAGCAGGCGAGGGTGGCCTGGAGCGGCGCCTGCAGGCGCTGGGTGGTGAGTGGAATGCCTACACCAGCAATGCCGACACGACCTTCGTGATCGAAGCCCCGGCGCGCAACCAGCGCAAGGTGCTGGACCTGTTGCTGGCGATCCTGCAAGACACGCACATCGATGCCAAGGCACTGGCTACCGCCAAACGCATCATCGAGCGCGAAGACGGTGGCCACTACGGCCATCTGCAGCGCTGGCTGGACCGCCAGGACATCGGCCACCCTGCCAGCCAGCAACTGGCCACCGAACTGGGCCTGAAGTGCCCGGAGCGTTCCAACCTGGATGACATGACCCTGGAACAGGTGCAAGGGCTGCGCGAACGCTGGTACGCGGCCAACAACATGACGCTGATCATGGTAGGTGGCCTCGATCGCCTGCTGCCCGCCTACCTGGAGCGCACCTTCGGTGAACTGCCGGCTACCGAGCCCGAAGAACGCCGCGACCTGGAAACCATCAGCCACAAGGCAGACCAGCGCCGCGACCTGATGCACGGCTGGCTGGGTGATAGCGCCAAACTTCACTGGCTGTTCATCGAGCCGGTGCTGGACAACGATCACCAAGCCACCCTCGACCTGCTGTCGCGCTACCTGGACTGGGCGTTGTACGACCAACTGCGTTTGCGCAACGGCCTGTCCTACGGCCCCTCAGTACAACGTGAAAGCTATGGCGACACCGGGCTGATCAGCCTCAATGCAGACCTTGAGCGTGACGACATCGGCCGCGCCGTCGACGTGATGCAGTCGCTGTTCGAGCGCCTGCGCAAGGACGGCCTGGATGCAGACACCTTCGCCCGCATCAAGCAGGCCAGCATTGCCAGGGAAAGCTGGAGCACCCAGGGCAACAGCGCGCTGGCCGATTATTACTGGGGGGCGCTGAACGACTACACCGATGGCCGCTTCGCAAGCCCCACCCGCCAGTTGCGCCATGTCACGCTCGAGCAAGCCAACCAGGCCCTCAGGCAGCTGCTCAAGGGCGACGGGTATATCCGCATCGAAAAACCGCTGCTCGGCTACGACGAGCTGTATGGCCTGGTGTTTCTGGTGCTCGGGCTGATACTGGCGGCTGGCCTGCTGCGCTGGCGCCGGCAGGCGCCGCACAAGCCCAGTGGTGCTACACGGCAGCGGTGAATCGGCGGTATTCTCTCGCCAGTATCGGGCTTGCGGTCGCTTGCGCGTCATGGCCCTGGTACAGCCACTTCACTCTTGCGTCGTAGCCCTCAATGCCCCCAATACCCCAGATCGTCCAGCGCATCATCGAACTGCTCAAACGCTACCCGGGCGTCATTGCCCTGGGCGGTTTTCTGTCGGGTATCGGCAGCTTCATCCTGGTCGATCGGCAGGCTGGCCTGGCCAGCTGGGTAGCGGTGCTGTTGCTGGTCAGCTGGGTGTGGCTGATGTTGGAAAACACCCTGACCGGCCTGTTCGCCCGTACCTTCAAGCGTGAAATACCCCAGCCGCTGCTGCGTTACGCCACGCAGATGATCCACCAGGAATCGCTGTTCTTCGTCCTCCCGTTCTTCTTCATCACCACCACCTGGAACAGCGGCCAGCTGGTGTTCACCGGCCTGCTGGGTGTGGCGGGGCTGATCTCCATCATCGACCCGCTGTACTACCGGTGGCTCGCGCCCCGGCGCTGGCTGTTCATGGCGCTGCACACCTTCACCCTGTTCGCGGCACTGCTCACCGCGCTGCCAATCATCATGCACCTCACCACCGCGCAGAGCTTCAAGCTGGCGCTGATCGCTGCCATGGTGCTCTCGTTCCCGAGCCTGGCCAGCAGTTTCCCGATCAACAGCTGGCGGCGTGGCCTGGCCCTAGTGGTCATGACCCTGGTGGTGGGCGGCGGGGGCTGGTTGCTGCGCTCATGGGTACCCCCGGCCACCCTGTGGATGACCGAGGTTGCGGTCAGTACCGAGGTGATCAACCGCCAGCCCGGCGAACCGCTGGATGAAATCGCCGCCAGCCGTATCCGCAGCAGCGGCTTGTATGCCTATACCGCCATCAACGCGCCCCGCGGCCTGAACGAGCGCATTTATCACGTGTGGCAAAAGGACGGGCAGGAAGTGGACCGCATTGCCCTGGACATTCATGGCGGGCGCAAGGAAGGCTATCGGGCCTGGACGCACAAGCAGAACTTCCCGCCCAACCCGGTGGGAAGGTGGCAGGTAAGGGTGTTGACCGAGGATGGTCAGGTGATAGGGGTGTTGCGCTTCAAGGTAGTGGACGACGCGCAGGCGGGATAAGGCAATGGCGGGTGATCCGGCGCCCACATGCGCTATGATCAGCCCCTGAGCCCTAGCGCAGAGCCTGTAGCATGGAGCCGTTTTCACCCCCCAGCGCCACCCTCGATACATCCAGCCACCCGGCCTGCCTGCGCATCGCCGGTGACTGGACGCTGGCGCACTATGCCACCCTCAGGCGCCAGAGCCAGAGCTTGCGCACCCAGTACGGCGACGATGCCGTCGCCGACCTTAGCCAGCTGGGCCGCCTGGACACTGCCGGCGCCTCGCTGCTGGCCGAACTGCTGGGGGCGCAACGCCTGGCCCGCTGTACGGCTCAGTTGCCAGAGGCAAACCGCGCACTGCTGAACACCGTCTATACCTCGGTCGAAAACTACTGCATCCCGGTGAGGGAGCCTGAGCGCAATGCGCTGCTGATGCTGCTGGAACGCATCGGCTGCGCGGTGGGCACTTTGTGGCGGGATACCCTGCAGCTGCTTGGCTTCGCTGGTGTAATCCTGCAAACCCTGATGCGCCGGGCCCTGCAACCCCACCGCTGGCGCTGGACCCCCGTCGTTGCGCACATCGAGCAGACTGGCCTGGACGCTGCCCCCATCGTGGCCCTGCTCACGTTTCTGGTGGGGGCGGTGGTGGCCTTCCTCGGGGCCACGGTATTGGCAGACTTCGGCGCCACTATTTTCACCGTCGACCTGGTGGCTTTTTCATTCCTGCGCGAGTTTGCCGTGCTGCTTACCGCCATCCTGATGGCCGGCCGCACGGCCAGCGCCTTCACAGCGCAAATCGGCTCGATGAAAGCCAACGAGGAAATCGACGCCATCCGCACCCTGGGGCTCAACCCCATCGAATTGCTGGTGCTGCCCAGGGTGCTGGCGCTGCTGATCTCATTACCCCTGCTGACCTTCGTCGCCATGCTGTGCGGCATGGTCGGTGGCGCCGTGGTGTGCGCGTTGTCCCTGGATATTCCGCCGGCCATGTTCCTGTCGCTGCTGCAAACCGACATTGGCGTGCAGCACCTACTGGTAGGTTTGGTGAAAGCACCGTTCTTCGCGTTCCTGATTGCTGCCATCGGCTGCCTGGAAGGCTTCAAGGTCAGCGGCAGTGCCGAATCGGTAGGCGCGCACACCACTTCCGCGGTGGTGCAGTCGATTTTCGTGGTGATCGTACTGGATGCCGTTGCAGCACTGTATTTCATGGAGATGGGCTGGTGAGCACAGACAACACCGTCATCCAGGCCCGGGGTATCTGCAACCGTTTCGGGCAACAGGTGGTGCACGAAAACCTTGATCTCGACCTCTATCGGGGTGAAATTCTGGGGGTGGTGGGTGGCTCGGGCAGCGGCAAGTCGGTGCTGCTGCGCAGTATCGTCGGCCTGCGCCGCCCCGATGCAGGGCAGGTCAGGGTGTTTGGCCAGGACCTCGCCAGCCTGGGTGAAGAACAGCGCTCGGCCGTTGAAAGGCGTTTTGGCGTGCTGTTCCA
The DNA here is from genome assembly GCF_001320125.1 of Pseudomonas sp. NBRC 111119. Lineage (NCBI taxonomy): Bacteria > Pseudomonadati > Pseudomonadota > Gammaproteobacteria > Pseudomonadales > Pseudomonadaceae > Pseudomonas > Pseudomonas sp. NBRC 111119. The sequence goes on along the minus strand of NZ_BCAV01000042.1, from coordinate 87,219 downwards.
GAAAGGCGCGCTGTTCTCTTCGCTGACCTTGACCGAGAACGTGGCATTGCCGCTGATCGAGCACGCCGGCCTGTCCCGTACCGACGCCGAACACCTGGCCGGGGTCAAGCTGGCCCTGGCCGGGCTGCCGATCTCGGCCGCCGACAAGTACCCGGCATCGCTGTCTGGGGGGATGATCAAGCGGGCGGCGCTGGCCCGTGCCCTGGCGCTGGACCCTGACATCCTGTTTCTTGACGAACCCACCGCAGGCCTGGACCCGATCGGTGCAGCCGCCTTCGACCAACTCATCCTGACCCTGCGTGACGCGCTGGGCCTTTCGGTGTTTCTGATTACCCACGACCTGGACACCCTCTACACCATTACTGACCGCATCGCGGTGTTGTCACAGAAGAAGGTGCTGGTGGCGGGCCCACTGGCAGAGGTTGCGCAACACCCCGACAGCTGGATCCAAGCGTACTTTCATGGCCCCCGCGGGCGCGCAGCCGAGCAGGCCGCCCTCCGTACCGGGCAGGAGCACTGAGCAATGGAAACCCGAGCCCATCACGTTCTCATCGGCCTGGTCACCGTCCTGGTGGTGGCCGGCGCCATGCTGTTCGGCCTGTGGCTGGCCAAATCCAGCGTGGACGATGCTTTCAAGGACTACGAGGTCGTGTTCAACGAAGCTGTGTCCGGGCTGTCCCGGGGCAGCGCCGTGCAGTACAACGGCATCAAGGTGGGCGATGTGTCCAGCCTGCGCCTGGACCCGAAAGACCCTCGCAGGGTCCTGGCGCGCGTACGCCTGAGTGCCGACACCCCCGTGAAGGAAGACACCCAGGCCAAGCTGACCCTGGCCGGGGTAACCGGTAACTCGTTCATCCAGCTGAGCGGTGGCACGCCCCAGAGCCCGGAGCTGAAGGGAAGGGACGGCCAGTTGCCGGTGATCATCGCCTCGCCGTCGCCCATTGCACGCCTGCTCACCGACGGCAGCGACCTGGTCACCAACATTAACCTGCTGCTGCACAATGCCAACCAGATGTTCTCCGAGGACAACATCGGCCATTTTGGCAACACCCTGGCCAACCTCGACAAGACCACAGGCGCATTGGCCGGGCAGCACGGCAGCATCACACAGGCCATCGAGCAGCTGGTACAGGCGGGCAAACAAGCCAGCGCCACCCTGGCCGAAACCCAGGCGCTTATGCGTAACGCCAATGGCCTGCTCAACAGTGAAGGGCGCCAGGCCATCGGCAGCGCCGAGCAGGCCATGCAGTCGCTGGCCCAGAGCACGGCCACCATCAACCGCCTGCTGCAGGACAACCGCGAAGCGCTCGACAACGGCGCCCAAGGCCTCGACCAGCTGACGCCGGCCATTCGTGAACTGCGTGAGACGCTGAATGCGCTCAAGGGCATTTCCCGGCAGCTGGAAGCCGACCCCAGCGGCTACCTGCTGGGCCGCGACAACCACAAGGAGTTTCAGCCATGAGCGCCACAATGCGCCTGCTGGGCGCGGCCGTGGCGATGAGCCTGGCCAGCGCCTGCTCGATCCTGCCGCACAGCGAGCCTGTCGACCTCTACCGCCTGCCAGTCGACCAGCCAAGCCGGGCGGTGCCAGCGGTGGAGTGGTCATTGCGCCTGAACAAGCCCCTGGCCAGCGAGGCGCTCGCCGGGCCACGAATTGCCGTCGTCCCCCACGGGAATGTAATCAGCAGCTACAAAGGGGCACGTTGGGCTGATGCCACCCCCATTCTGGTACGCAACCGCCTGCTCGATGGCTTCCAGCGGGACGGCCGCGTGCAGCGCCTGAGCGCTGACGACAGCAACCTGCAGGGCGACTTCGAGCTGGTGGGTGAATTGCTGGCCTTCCAGACCGAATACCGCCCGGGCGGGGCCGTGGAAGTGGTGGTTCGCTATGACGCGCGCCTGGTGCAAGGGCGCACCCAGCGCATCCTTGCCAGCAAGCGGTTCGAGGTGCACCAGCCGCTGGCTGACACGCAATTGCCAGCCGTCGTCGCCGGCTTCGGCCAGGCCAGCGACCAGCTGACCGGGCAAGTGGTGGGCTGGACCATCACCCAGGCCGGGGCCTGGCTTCAGGCAAAGAACCAGTAGCAGACGAAGATCGCCGCCACCACGCCGGAGAACTCGGCCAGCAACGCGCAACCGACCGCATGCCGGACGCGCTGGATACCCACCGCGCCAAAGTACACCGCCAGCACGTAGAAGGTGGTTTCGGTACTGCCCTGAATGGTCGCGGCCACCAGCGCCGGGAAACTGTCCACGCCCTGCGCCTGCATGGTCTCGATCAGCATGGCCCGCGCCGCGCTCCCCGAGAACGGTTTGACCAGCGCGGTGGGCAAGCCATCGACGAATCGCGTATCCAGGCCCAACCAAGTCACCAGGTGGCGGATACCGTCCAGGGCGATCTCTAGGGCGCCTGAGGCGCGCAGCACGCCAACCGCCACCAGCATTGCCACCAGATAAGGCAGCAGGTTCCTGGCCACGTCGAAGCCTTCCTTGGCGCCCTCGACGAAGGCTTCGTACACCTTCACCCGCTTCAGCGCACCGATGACCAGAAACAGCATGATGACCCCGAACAGGGTGAGGTTGCCCAGTATGGACGACAGGCTGGCCAGCGCAGCCGCCGACAAGGTGCCCAGAAACGCCATGAAGCCGCCCAGCAGCAAGGCACCGGGGATCAGATAGGCCAGCACCACCGGGTCCCACAGCCGCAGGCGCTGCATCACCGCCACGGACAACAGGCCCACCAGGGTCGAGACGCTGGTGGCCAGCAGAATGGGCAGGAACACCATGGTCGGGTCAGGTGCCCCTTGCTGGGCCCGGTACATGAAGATGGTCACGGGCAACAGGGTGAGCGAAGAGGCGTTCAGTACCAGGAACAGAATCTGTGCATTGCTCGCGGTAGTGCTGCTGGGGTTCAGCGCTTGCAGGGCCCGCATCGCCTTCAGGCCGATGGGTGTGGCAGCGTTGTCCAGGCCCAGGCCGTTGGCGGCGAAGTTCATGGTGATCAACCCCAGCGCCGGGTGCCCGGGGGGTACTTCAGGCATCAGCCGGGCGAACAGCGGGCCCAGCACCTTGGCCAGCCACTCGACGATACCGGCCTGCTCGGCAATTTTCAGAAAGCCCAGCCACAGGGTGAGGGTGCCGAACAGCAACACCATCACCTCGACCGACAGTTTGGCCATGGCGAAGATACTCTCGACCATCGCCGCGAAGATGCCAGCGTTGCCACCTACCAGCCATTGGGCCATGGCAGACACTGCTGCCACCAGGAAAAAGCCGAGCCAAAGGCCGTTGAGCATCCGCGTGTACCCCCTGAAAAATGCCCGAATGATAGCGGAAGTTGCCCCTAACGGCTTCACCCCTGGTAGGGCCGGCTTGCCGGCCATAGCGCCAACTGCACCCTACAGCCCTTACAGACAGCAAAAAGCCCCGACAAGTCGGGGCTTCTGTTCAAGCAACCATCACGCTCAGCGCTTGACGGGCTCGCCAACCACCGCAGCCTGCTGTTTTTCGGCAACCAGCGAGGCGTAGTACTGCTCGCCCTTGGCCGCATCGTACATGCCTTCCCAACGGGAGATCACCAGCGCCGCCAGGGCGTTGCCGATCACGTTCAGCGCAGTACGGGCCATGTCCATGATGCGGTCGACACCGGCAATGAAGGCCAGGCCTTCCAGCGGGATGCCCACGCTGCCCAGGGTAGCCAGCAGCACCACGAACGACACGCCCGGCACGCCCGCGATACCCTTGGAGGTCACCATCAGGGTCAGCACCAGCAGCAGCTGCTGGCTCCACGACAGGTCGATACCGTACAGCTGGGCGATGAAGATGGCCGCAATGCTCTGGTACAGGGTCGAGCCATCGAGGTTGAAGGAATAGCCGGTTGGCACCACGAACGAGCAGATCGACTTCGGCGCGCCGTACTTCTCCATCTTCTCGATCACCCGCGGCAGCACGGTTTCCGAGCTGGAGGTGGAGTAGGCCAGGATCAGCTCATCTTTCATGATGCGCATGATCTTGATCACCGAGAAACCAAACAGCCGCGCCACCAGGCCCAGCACCATGAAGGCGAAGAAGGCGATGGCGAAGTACACCAGCAGCACCAGCTTGGCCAGCGGCAGCAGCGAGCTGAAGCCGAAGTTGGCCACGGTCACGGCAATCAGGGCAAACACACCGATCGGGGCGTAGTTCATGATCATGTGAGTGACCTTGAACATGGTTTCCGAAACGGCCTGGAAGGTGCGCACCAACGGGTCGCGCAGCTCTGCCTGCAGGCTGGAGAGGCCCAGGCCGAACATCACCGAGAAGAAGATGATCGGCAGCATTTCGCCACGCATCAGCGCTGCAAAGATATTCGACGGGATCAGGTTGAGCAGGGTTTCGATGAAGGCATGCTCATGCTGCACCTCAGCCGCGGTTGCCTGGTACTTGGAAATGTCCACGGTACCCAAGGTACTCATGTCGATACCGGCACCTGGGTGGAACAGGTTGGCCAGCACCAGGCCCACGACGATGGCAATGGTGGTGACGACTTCGAAATACAGAATGGTCTTGAGGCCGATACTGCCCAGCTTTTTCGCATCGCCAACCCCGGCGATACCCACGATCAACGACGAAATCACGATCGGGACGACGATCATCTTGATCAGGCGAATGAAGATGTCACCAGCTGGCTGGAGGACGTTGCTGATCCACCATGCCTTTTCCGCACTGAAGTGATTCAGTAGCGCACCGACTGCAACGCCCAGCAGCAGACCGATGACGATCTGCCAGGCGAGGCTCAGTTTTGCCTTCTTCATGTCTTTACCCTTTGTTCTAGTGGTCATGCCACCTCACGGAAACCCGCAGACCCTGCCATCGGCAAACTCCGGCGGTAACGCCCTCCGCAAGGCAACGTGTTGTAAGGACAGCGCAGGCGGGCGTGAGGGCGCCCTGGCCGGCGAAAAAGGCGGCAACTATTGCGATGGCAAAAGGGGAAATCTAATGCCTGAAATGCATAGCCCATACCGATAAGGCATAAGGATTTCAGCGTTATTGAGCGCTGCAATGAGCCTGGATGGTCCGCGTTCGGGATACCGAACAAGGCCATAGCGCCAAATCAAGGCAGAAATGACAGTAGCGGAAGGTAGGAAGATTCGGCTTGTTCGACAATCCGAATGGCAAAAATGCCACCCGAATGAATGAAGGACAGGGCGAAAAAAAACTGATGTACGGTTGAGACAAAATGTGTCTTCAAACAATAAACGTGCAAGCCCAGCGCGACGGGCTCCTCGGAAGCCAGGCCTGCCATGAGCCTTTCCATGGCACCCAGCCTGACGCTTCCGATTCCGCCTTTTCCTGACCCGGCCCACTGAGTGGAGGCACTCCCTGTACCCCTAGGCCGCTCCGACCCTGCAACAGCCAGAACAGCCCGGCCCCATGGTCATGTGCTGCTCCTCCTCGGAGCGGCGCATCATGGAAGGCTGACACTATAGGGCCGTTCAGCTTCCATTTCGTGACAGTGCAGGGCGTTTTGCCCGCACCGTCAGCAAACAATCAATACCAGTTCGGGTCACGCTTGAGCTGGTCCTGCAACAACGCCTTCATGCCGTCATCCGGCTTGCCGAACCAGGTGTACTTGGCGTGACGGGTCGGCGACTTGTCGCTTGGCAGGCCCTCAGGCACTTCCACCAACATGCCGTAGGCATCATCCTTGTCCCAGCTCACTGCCACGATCAGGCGCTTGTAAGTGCAGTTGTTGTCTGACTCGCACAGCGGGCCGACCAGGTACTTGTCGCCATCTTTGGTCAACGCCGACATTTGCTGAGACGAACTGCCCGACAGGTTGATTACCCATTCCGGCAGGTTTTCCTTGCCCTTGATCGCGTCGTGCCAGGCTTCCCTGTAATTGGCGTCGGTCCCCAGCAGCTGGTTCACACGCAGTTGGCCATCATTGGCCGCCACCGCCGCGCCAGTGGCGCTCAACAGCAGAGCGCCAGCCAGAACGTTACGCAACAGGCTGCCCATTACCGTCGACCACGTCCAAAGAAGAAGGAAGCGACGAACAGAACCAGGAAGACGATGAACAGGATCTTGGCAATCCCTGTAGCAGCGCCCGCGATGCCACCAAAGCCCAGAACTGCAGCGACGATAGCGATGATGAGGAAAGTGATAGCCCAGCTCAGCATGGTGATTCTCCTTTCTTTTTGACGGCAGTGTGGGTCAGAACACCCAACGATCCTGAGGTACGACGTGTTCAACGGTGGCCGGTGAAGCGGCTTTGCCTTGCGAAGGCAGCTGTTCCGCTGCCTTTACCAGGTTACTGGCCCGCGTCGATTGGATCTGGGACAGCAAGGCGGTTTGCGCCGCCACCTGATCCGCAAGGCGGGCTGTTTGAACGCTGTAGTAGAAGAGGCCGGCTGCCAAAGTCAGCACCACCGCAACCCCCAGCGACAAGATTTGGCGCAGAGGCAGTGCAGCGACTTGCGAGTGGTTGACGGGTTGGCGGCTCATGCTGGCTCTCCTGCTGTAATTTTTTGTCCAGACCTGAACAAGTAATTGCAGCCTGCGTGCCAGCTTTTAAATCACTAGAAAAACCTTATAAATCAATAACTTAAAATATTGAACCAATCAACACCGGGACGTATCCTGCACGATGCCCGATTTACCTCCGTGCGAAATGCACGATCAGCCTTCCACCTTCGTCGCGACCTTGAGCATGTCTGCATCCACGCCACGCACGCCGATGATCTGCCGGGCGATCTCAGAGGCGATGGTTTTTTGCTCAGGGCTGACCACCTCACCCGACAAGCGCACCATCCCTTCCTCGCTCACGACCTTGAGGTTGAGGCCATCCAGGTTGCGGCTGAAGCGGTAACTGCTCTGGATCTTGTCGACGATCCAGCCATCACTGGGTTGCGGCCCGCTGGGCAGGCCTACCGGTGCAGTCCTGGCCTTGGCCATGGCTGCAGTGTCCAGGCTGACCAGGTTGTTGACCAGGTAAACGCCGTCGGTAGTGCGCGCCACTACCCCCGCCAGCTCCTTGGCCTCGGTGCTGTCCACCCGGCCACGCAGCGTTACCACGCCGTTGTCGCTGTTCACCTCGATAGGCGCTTTTTCGGTGACGCGGCTCCAGGATAAACGCGCCCTGATCACAGCTGCCAAGGTGGCGTCCTCCACACGCCGGGCGTAGGCACGCAGCTCAAGCGGGCGTTCGACCAGGCTCGCGTTCACCTGCAACTGGTTCTGCACCTTGTCGATGCCGGAGGTGGCCAAGGCGACATCCTCGGCCAACCGACGCTCGACAGCATTTTCCACCTCACCCGACAGCTGCGCCTGAGCACCGTCCACCTCGACCTTGATGCGGTACGGGTTCAGCACCGGGTTAAGCGACAGTGCAGTTTGCAACGCCCCCTGCAGGCGGGCATCGTGCACGGCGTCAGCGGCTGCAGGGTGCGCAATTGCCAGCAAGCTGACACCCAAGGCCAAGGCGCGGAAAGGAAATGGCATGGCTTTCTCCCTTTTTGTAGGCAAAATCTGTAATTCATCGCAACCAATGTGCCAAGCGCTGCCTCTAAGCAAATCACCGGCAGATTGCGGCTTTCAGGCATCATTCGGCCATTTGCTAGCATGCAAAGGGCAGAATCCTTCAGAATTGACCATGCAACTTGCCCGATTTTTCCCACACTAAACAAAGATATTTCCCTAAGGAGCGCAGGTAATGGAATCAGCCCAGGACAAACAAGGCCGGATTCTGCTGGTGGATGACGAGTCCGCGATCCTGCGCACGTTCCGTTATTGCCTGGAGGACGAGGGCTACAGTGTCGCCACCGCCAACAGCGCATCCCAGGCAGATACCCTGTTGCAACGCCAGGTGTTCGACCTGTGCTTCCTCGACTTGCGCCTGGGTGAAGACAATGGCCTGGACGTGCTGGCACAGATGCGCATCCAGGCCCCGTGGATGCGCGTGGTCATCGTGACCGCACATTCCGCCATCGACACGGCAGTGGATGCGATCCAGGCCGGCGCTGCCGACTACCTGGTCAAACCCTGCAGCCCGGACCAACTGCGCCTGGCCACCGCCAAGCAATTGGAGGTGCGACAACTCTCGGCACGCCTGGAAGCCCTGGAAGGCGAGGTGCGCAAGCCCAAGGACGGCCTGGACTCGCACAGCCCGGCCATGATGGTGGTACTCGAAACTGCCCGGCAGGTGGCCACCACCGATGCCAACATCCTGATCCTCGGTGAATCGGGTACCGGTAAAGGTGAACTGGCCCGCGCCATCCACGGCTGGAGCAAACGTGCCCGCAAGGCCTGCGTCACCATCAACTGCCCATCGCTGAACGCCGAGCTGATGGAGAGCGAGTTGTTCGGCCACACCCGCGGTGCGTTCACCGGTGCCAGCGAAAGCACCCTGGGCCGGGTCAGCCAGGCGGACGGCGGCACCCTGTTCCTCGACGAGATCGGTGACTTCCCGCTGACCCTGCAACCCAAGCTGTTGCGCTTTATCCAGGACAAGGAATACGAACGCGTCGGTGACCCGGTTACCCGCCGCGCCGACGTGCGCATCCTTGCCGCCACCAACCTCAACCTTGAAGAAATGGTGCGGGACGGGCGTTTCCGAGAAGACTTGCTGTACCGCCTCAACGTAATCACCCTGCACCTGCCGCCGCTGCGCGAGCGCAGCGAAGACATCCTGACCCTGGCAGATCGGTTCCTGGCCCGCTTCGTGAAGGAGTATTCGCGCCCAGGCCGCGGCTTCAGTGACGAAGCACGGGCGGCCCTGCTGAACTACCGTTGGCCAGGCAACATCCGTGAATTGCGCAACGTGGTGGAGCGGGCGAGCATCATCTGCCCACAGGAAAAAGTTGAAATCAGTCACCTGGGCATGGGCGAGCAACCTGCGGGCAATGCACCGCGGGTAGGGGCCGCCCTGAGCCTGGACGAGCTTGAGCGCGCCCACATCGGCGCCGTGCTGGCGGCCAGCGATACCCTCGACCAGGCAGCCAAGACCCTGGGCATCGATGCATCGACCCTGTACCGCAAGCGCAAGCAGTACAACCTGTGAAATGGCCAACCATGAAGCTGCGCACGCGGCTGTTCCTCAGCATATCGGCGCTGGTCACCGTGGCGTTGCTTGGGTTGCTGCTGGGGCTGGTCAGTGTGCTGCAGATGGCCTCGGTGCAACAGCAACTGGTGCGCGACACTACCCACTCGCTGGAGGTAGGCCTCAAGCTGCGCCAGAACCTGGGTAACCAGTTGATTCAGATCCTCGATGAAAAGCCTGCCGGTGAGAACCTTCAGGTGCTGCAGGAGGACTTCCAGCAGCTACTCGGCCAAGGGGTAGCCCAGGGCAGCGAGCGCGAAGGCTTCATCAAAGCCAGCGCGCATTATCAGGACTTCCTCAAGGCCTACCGCGAGAGCGCTACGCCTTCGCGCAGCATGGGCGTGGACCAACCGTTGGGCGCTGCTTTCAACCAGGTCCGCACCGACCTCATCGACGCCCACAAGCAGGCCTTGCAATACATCAGCCGCAGTGAAGAGCAATCCCGTGACCGGGCGCTCCTGGTCAGTGGCACCCTCGGCCTGATGGGCCTGGTGGTGCTGGTGCTGGGCTTCATCACCGCGCACAACATTGCCCGGCGCTTTGGCCAGCCCATCGAGGCCCTGGCCAAGGCAGCAGACCAGCTGGGCAAAGGCAATTTCGATGTCACGCTGCCGGTAACCCAGGCCAGCGAGCTCAACCAGCTCACCCGCCGGTTCGGGCTGATGGCCGATGCCCTGCGCAAACACCAGGCGACCAATGTGGACGAGTTGCTGGCAGGCCAGCAACGCCTGCAGGCCGTACTCGACAGCATCGACGACGGGCTGCTGATCATCGACCGGCAAGGCCTGCTGGAACACCTCAACCCCGTCGCCCAGCGCCAGCTGGGCTGGACCGACAGCCGGGTCGGCAGCAGCCTGGCCGAAGCCCTGCAACGCCCGGAGCTGGAGCAACAGTTGCGCCAGGTACTGCGCGGCGGCAGCCTGGACCGGCCACCCGACGACCTGAACATGGAGGTGGACGAGGAGACACGCCTGCTCACCTACAGCCTCACCCCTGTCAGCCACCCGCAAGGGCCTATTCTGGGCGCGGTGATGGTGCTGCACGATGTTACCGAGCAGCGCGCCTTCGAGCGGGTGCGCAGCGAATTCGTGCTGCGCGCCTCCCATGAGCTACGCACCCCGGTCACGGGCATGCACATGGCCTTCGGGCTGCTGCGCGAGCGGGTGTCGTTTCCACCCGAAGCTCGCGAGAACGACCTGCTGGACACCATCGGCGAAGAAATGCAGCGCCTGACCCAGCTGATCAACGACCTGCTCAACTTCAGCCGCTACCAGAGCGGCTTGCAAAAGCTGGAGCTTGCGCCCTGCACCGTCGACGAACTGCTGGAGCGTGCCCAGGCGCGCTTCGCCGAACAGGCGGGGCAGAAAGACATCGAACTGGTGCTGGCCCTGGAGCCCCCGCTGCCGCGTATACAGGCCGACCTCGCCCAACTCGACCGGGTGCTGGACAACTTGCTGCACAATGCCATCCGCCATACCCCGCAGGGCGGGCGTATCCGCCTGCACGCCCGCCGGCATGCAGAGCGGGTCATCGTCAGTGTCGAGGATAATGGCGAAGGCATCGCCTATGGGCAGCAGGGCCGCATCTTCGAACCCTTCGTGCAGGTGGGGCGCAAGAAAGGCGGCGCCGGCCTGGGCCTGGCGCTGTGCAAGGAAATCGTGCAATTGCACGGGGGCCGCATGGGCGTGTTTTCCCGGCCGGGGCAGGGCACGCAGTTCTATATGGCCTTGCCGGTGTAATCCACAGGGTTAACGCTGCCGCCCATGCGGCAGCTTCCCCCGCGTTACCAGCTCGGCGAACTGCCGGGCAGTGAGGGCCTTGGCGAACAACCAGCCTTGGCCGTAGTTCACCCCTTCACTGAGCAGCAGCAACGCCTGGTCCTCGCGCTCGATCCCTTCGGCGATCACTCGCAGGTGAAGGTCATGGGCCATGCGGATAATGTGCGGCGCAACCCCACTGCTCGCGGCATCGTGCCCGAGGGCACCAATGAATGCCTTGTCGATCTTCAGGCAATCAACCGGCAGGGTTTGAAGGTACGCCAGGCTGCAGTAGCCAGTGCCGAAGTCGTCGATCAGCACCTGGTGCCCCTCCGCACGCAGCGTCTGCAGGTTGTCGCGTGCCACTACCACGTCGATCAGGCCGCGCTCGGTGACCTCGAAGGCAATCTGGCTGGCATCAACCCGGTGCAACGCCAGCAGCCGCGCCGCCACCTCGCCGATACGCGGCACCATGACGTCACACGCCGCCAAGTTTACCGAGATGTACAACTTTGGGTGCGACCTCAGCAGCGCGCCCAGTTGCTCCAGCACGCGCTGCAAGACGAAATCGGTGATCTGGCGGATCTGGCCGGTATTTTCGGCCAGCGGTATGAACAGGTCGGGGCTGGTAAGGGTGCCATCAGGCCGGCGCCAGCGCACCAACGCCTCGGCCCCCACACAGCGCCGGGTGTCGAGCTGGAAGATGGGCTGGTACAGCACCTGCAACTGGCCACGGCGCAGGGCATGTTGCAGCTCCGAGCTCATCGAACGGCGTTGCTGTATCAGCTGCAGCACCAGCCAGCCAATGCAACAGGCCCCCAGCACACTGCCCGGGAACAGCAACCACAAGGTGCCGTTCATTCTCAGCGGCAGGCTGGCGCGTGGGGCGATCAGTACAAGCTGATAATCGGGCGACTTGGTCGGCATGCGATAGATCAGGCGATCGCTGAACTCCAGCAGCGTCTTGTGGCTGCTGGACCACACCGACGGCGGCGGCCATACCTGGGCCGGGCCAAGCACGGGTATCGCCCGCGCACCGTTGTCCAGCACCACCAACAGGCTGCCCCCCGGGGGCAAGTCCACCACATCGGTCAGGTGCCCCCGCGAGGTGGACACCAGAAACTTGCCACGGCCCAGCATCAACGCCGCCAGGTTTTCGTCAGGCTCGGTGGTTGTATTAAGCCAGTAGCTGTAGACCGGGCCCTTGATGTCCGGCGCACGCAGCGGTACGAATGCACGCTCGTCTCCCCGGTTGGAGCAGGCCGAATTGCCGTCCACGTAAGCCGCTTCGTAGATGAACCGTGAACTCAGGCCAACCCGTTGCAGGGCAGCCAGCATGGCTGGGCTGCAGCCGCGCACGGATTGCGCCTGCAGTAAATCGACGCCTTCACGCAACTGGCCGAACACCTGCTCCAGGCGTTCGAGAAAGCGCTCGCCCTGGGCGTTCATCTGCTCGGTTTCGCTCTGCTTCATCTGTTGCAAGGCAACACCGATGCTGGCGGTAAGCAGCAGGGCAGCACTGGCCAACGCTGCCAATGTGGCCAGCATCCAGGGATGGTTGAAAATTTGGCGCAGCGTAGCGGTGGTGTCCGGCATCGAAGGCATCCAGTTGATTACCAAGGTATAGCAACTGGATCAGGATTTACCTTCGCCGTTTGGCGCTTCGCCCGAGCACGGCCTGGCCGCCTGGGCAGTGGGCCTTAGCGGGTACGGTTCAACACCTGCAATATCGCCGCCGTCTGGGCGTCCGGCAGGCCGTCGAAGCGCTGCGGCCGGAACCGCATCTGGAAGGCCGCAAGCACATGCCGGGTGGCCACATCCAACACGCCGGTCTGCTCGATGGCGTAACCAAAGCGCGCCAGTTCCTGCTGGTACCAGCCGACACCAGGCGGGTTGACGTCGAAGTAGGCTTGCTGGCGTGCAACCGCGTTTGCATCGGGCCAGATACCCAGGCCCTCGTCGGCCAGGCGCTTCCACGGGAACATCGGGCCTGGGTCGAGCTTACGCAACGGGGCGATGTCGCTATGGCCGATGATGTGCTTTGGCTCGATGTTGTTGCGCTTGACGATGTCCTTCAACAGCGCGATCAGTGACTGGATCTGCGCTTCGCTGTAAGGGTGCCACACCCGGCCTGCGGGCGTGTCGGTGAAGCCCGGGTTGACGATTTCGATCCCGATCGAGGATGAGTTCAGCCAGGTACGGCCCTGCCACTGGCTGTCGCCCGCGTGCCAGGCGCGGCGGTTTTCGTCTACCAGTTGATAAACCGTACCTGGCCCGTCGCCGATCAGGTAGTGGCTGCTGACCTCGCCATGGGTGAGCAACGCCAATGAGCGCTCCAGCGATGCATTGGTGTAATGCAGCACCACGAACTGGATACGGTTGTCCTGGTTGGCTGAGGGGTGGCTGCGGTCGATACGCAGGCCCGTCGAGCATCCGGCCAGGGTGAACAGCAGCAAAGTGATCAGCGTTGTTTTCAGCGTGGAAAGCACATCGGTGGCCTCAGCAAATGAGCGCTACAGTATAACGTGCTCCATGACCGCGCGCTCGCGGGTCTAGGAGCCTCTGATCAGCCTTGCTCGATGCGGTTTCGCCCCTGTTCCTTGGCCCGGTAGAGCGCTGCATCGGCACGCTTGAGCACTTGGTCGCCGTGCTCGCCGGCCCGGAACGCACTCAGGCCGATGGAGGTGGTAATGACCACCCGCTCCCCCTTGAAATGGAACGGGCAGGCCTGCACGGCGGCGCGCATGGCCTCGGTGACCTCCAGTGCCTGCGCGGGTGTGGTCTGCGGCAGCAGCAGGACAAACTCCTCGCCGCCGAAGCGGGCAATGAAATGCCGGCCGCGCAAGCGCTTGCGCAGTTGATCGGCAACGATCTTCAACACCTTGTCACCGGCCAGGTGCCCATAGCTGTCGTTGATCCGCTTGAAATGATCCAGGTCGAGAATGGCCATGGCCAGGTGACCACCGTGCGCCTGCCACGCCTGCACTTCGGCATCGAGCTGCTCGCTCCACGCGGCGCGGTTGGGCAGGCCGGTCAGCGGGTCCAGCAGGGCCTTCTGGCGCTGTTCTTCCAGGTGCTCGCGATAGCCAAGGGCTTCCTGTTCCATGCTGGCCACCCGCTCGGACAACCCGTGCAGGCGGCCCGCCAGCTCCTGCTCGCGGCGGTCGCGTTCATGCTTGTGCTGGTCCATGGTGACCAGCAGGCTTTCGAGTCGGCTGTCCAGTGCCTGCTTGAGGCTCACCACATCGGCGGCGCACTGAACATCGCTCTGCAGGCCGCCCACATGTTCACGCAACTGGTTATCCAGCTCCTGCGCTGCGCTGCTGTTGTCGGCATGGCCGGCGCTGGCCTGATGCAAATAGTCGTGAAAACCTTCCAGGCGCTCGTTGAGCAGTTGCAGGTAGGTTTCGAATTCGTGCTGCCCGCTGTCGGTGATGGCCAGCAACAGAACGGCAAGGTCATCGAGCACCGGTATCAGCTCGTACCAGTTAAGCCCGCGCGCTACCCGGTCGCGCATGGCCTGCGCCTGAGCCTTGTGTCGCTCCGGCAGGCTGAGGTCATCCAGCAGGCCGATCAGGGTCTGCTCGATGTGCGCGGCCACTTGGCTGTAGGGCGGTTCTACCGCGTAGGGCAGGGCGTAGGCCTCATCGGCGGATTCTCCGCTTTCCAGCGGGTGGGGCTCAGGCGTTGGAGCGGTTGGCGGTGGGGTGGCGGCTACGGGACGTTCTGGCAACGGGTCGTTGGCAGGTTGGACTGCGGGCTGGGCAGCAGTATCGACCTCAGGGGCATGCGCGACATCGAATGCATCGATGCTGTGCGGCGCCGGGGCCTGGGCAAGCGCCGATGGCGGCTCGATGAGCGGCGCTGGTGATGCTGGCGCTTCCGGTGCGGGTGCTGGAGATGGGGCTGGGGCTGGGGCTGGGGCTGGGGCTGGATCAGCCTCAGGCACCGGGGCCACAGGCACCTCGTCATCACGGCCCTTGAACAGGCGCTGCAGGAACCCCCCACGCGGCTCACCAGCCGACTTGCCCAACGCTGAAAGCGCACGCTCCTGCAAACCGCTCAACTCGCCCAACAGCGGCGGCAGGTCACGCGATTGGCTCACCCCTGCTTCCAGGCGCTTAGCCAGCTTTTTCAACGGCCGGGACACATCGCTGGAAAGGGGCAGGCCTTGCAGTTGCCCTACCAGCGAGGTCAGTGCATCACCCACTTGGTTCATGCGTGTTTCGCGGCGCTGCTCAGAGTCCAGCACCGCCTTCTCCAGCCGCGGAATGAGCCCGGCCAGCCCGGCGTCCATATTGTCGCCACGGATCACCTCGCGCATTTCCTTCATGCACTGGTCCACGATCTTGTCGCTGCCTTCAGCGGCCAGGGTACTGCGCACCAGGCCACGGCGCAGCAAGTCGAGGCGAGCCTCCCAACGCCGCTCGAGCTTCTCCTGCTGCTCGATGCTCTTGAGGTATTTTTCTTTCCAGCGCTCGGCTTCTTCGGTCATGCCTGTGTCCGCACGGGTGATACAACTGGGGCTGTCTGATACACACTGTCGGCGCACACCCCGGGCACTTTAGGGCATGCACAGCTTCAGTTGATTCAGCTCAAGGCCGGCAGCGTATCCACAGTCAATGCATCAGGCAATCGGATCTCGACAGCGACCGGAAGGTGGTCGGAGATCGGTTGGGGCAGCACCTCCACGCGCTCCAGCGTCAGGCTGGGGCTGAGCAGAATGTGGTCCAGGCAACGCTGGGGGCGCCAGCTGGGGAACGTGGCCTCCACCTGCGGGGCAATCAGGCCAAGGTCGCGCAACGGCGAATGCTCGAGCAGGTCCGTGGCATGGGTGTTCATGTCCCCCATCAACACCTGGTGGCGATAACCGCCAATCAGCTCGCGGATATAGGCAAGCTGCAGGGCCCGGGTCTTGGCACCCAACGCCAGGTGCATCATGACCACGATCAACGCATCCTCACCCTCACCGAAGCGCACCAGAATGGCACCCCGCCCGGCGGGGCCGGGCAGTGGATGGTCTTCGAGCTGGTGCGGTTTAAGGCGGCTTAGCACGCCATTGCTGTGTTGGGCAAAGCGGCCAAGGTTGCGATTGAGTTGCTGGTACCAGTAGGGGAAAGCGCCCAACTGCGCCAGGTGCTCGACCTGGTTGATGTAGCCGGAACGCATGCTGCCGCCGTCGGCTTCCTGCAAGGCCACCAGGTCGAAGTCGCTGAGCAGTTGGCCAATCTTCTGCAGGTTACCGGCGCGCCCGGTGTGTGGCAGCAGATGTTGCCAACTGCGGGTCAGGTAGTGCCGGTAGCGTTCGGTGCTGATGCCCACCTGAATATTGAAGCTGAGCAGCCGCAGGCGACCATCCTCGGGCAGGCCAGGGGCCTGCAGGTGATGCTCGTTGACCTGCGGCTGGTGCAGGCCAATGCCACGCGTTGACCGGAAGCGGGGCATGGTAGCGCCGCCTACTTGGCGGCGCGCTCCTTGTCGATCAGCTGGTCGGCAACGTTCAGTACGGCCTCGGCGCCGCCGGCGGTACCCAGGTCGAAGCGATACTTGCCGTTGACGATCATGCTCGGTACGCCAGTGATTTCGTACTTCTTCGCCAGCTCTTTGGCCTGGTTGACCTGGCCTTTGATGGCGAACGAGTTGAAGGTGGCCAGGAACTTGTCCTTGTCCACGCCTTGGGTCGCCAGGAAGTCCGCCATGTCCTGTGGATCGGTCAGGCGCTTGCGCTGGTTCTGGATAGCATCGAAGACGGCAGCATGCACTTTATGCTCGACACCCATGGCTTCGAGGGTGAGGAACATCTGGCCATGGGCATCCCACGGGCCGCCGAACATAGCGGGGATACGCTTGAAGTTGACATCCTTGGGCAATTTTTCCACCCAAGGGTTGATCACCGGCTCGAAGCTATAGCAGTGCGGGCAGCCATACCAGAACAGCTCGACCACTTCGATCTTGCCAGGGACGGAAACCGGAACAGGGTTGCTCAGCACCAAATATTCCTTTCCGGCAACAGGCTCTGCGGCCTGGACGGCAGTCATACCGAATACGCTGGCAGCGACCAGCGCAGCGCTGAGAATCAGTTTACGCATGCTTTACTCCTGAGCAGTCATGGGTCGCCGCGACGCGACCTGCACTGAGACAGGCCGGGAAGGGCTCAAGTTCTGTAGTGTAACGGCTGCGGGCGAAAAAAAGGGCGGCCGCACCGCCCTTTCATCATTGGCTGGCAACATTAACCGAATGTTAATGCAGGCCCTGGATATAGCTGGCCAGGGCTTCGATGTCATGGTTGCTCAGCTTGCCGGCGATGGTGCGCATGGTCATGGCATCGCCGTCGTTGGTGCGGTTGCCTTCGCGGAAGTCGGTGAGCTGCTTGCTCACGTACTGCGCGTGCTGGCCGCTCAGGTGCGGGAAGCCGGCAAGCGCAATACCGGCGCCGTTGGGGGAGTGGCAGCCGGTGCAGGCAGGCATGCCCTTGTCGAGGTCACCGCCATTGAACAGTGCGCGGCCGCGTTCGACCAGCGCCGGGTCAGCAGCCCCCACGCTGCCTTTCTGGCTGGCGAAGTACGCGGCGATATCGGCCAGGTCCTGGTCACTGAAAGCGGCCAGCATGCCGGTCATCTCCAGCACGGTACGCTTGCCGGACTTGATATCGTGCAGTTGTTTTTCGAGGTAGCGCTGGCCTTGGCCAGCCAGTTTCGGGAAGTTCGGTGCCAGGCTATTGCCGTCGGGGTTGTGGCAGGCGCCACAGACGGCGGTCTTGGCCTGGCCCGCGGCAGCATCGCCCATGACAGGTTGTGCAGCAGTGGCCGCACCTGCGACACCCAGGGTCAACAGCAGACTCACGACTAGTTTGTTCATCAGCTAATCCAACACGGCTAAGGGTGAAATGTTATGTATCGGGACTGCCACTCATCCAAAGGATGACCAAACGGTAGTCCTCGGCACTGCAGTCCATGCACAATCCACGCGGCGGCATAGCCTTGAAACCCTGGGTCACGTGCCTTACCAGTACCTCCATGCCCTGCGCCAGCCTTGGCTCCCACGCTACCCGGTCGCCCTGCCTGGGCGCCTGTAGCAACTGCCCGGCGTGACAGGCCGCACACGTGCGGTTGTACAACACCTCGGGATCCTGTGTAGCCTGTGCGCTGAAAACCGGCAGAAACATACCGACAGCAAGCAGCCATTTCGCCATGCGGAACGACCTTCAGGGTTGGGGGCCGCGCTGCGTTCTGTTGCGCGAGCTATTGATCGACACCCCATGCCCGTTCCCCTACGTTGGGAGAATGAGCACACAAAAACTGGGGCATTATATACTTCCGCCGTCCAAACGGAAACGACACCGCTTGCCAGGCTCGGGCCAATCGAGCCAGGCAACACCCACATCGGATATCCCATGCAAGTCAAGAACCCCATCCTCGGCCTGTGCCAGAAAGCCCAATTCGCCCTCAGCGCCGCCAAGGTCGAACAATGCCCCGACGACCAGGGTTACGAGGTGGCTTTCGCCGGCCGGTCCAATGCCGGCAAGTCCAGCGCCCTCAACACCCTGACCCACGCCAGCCTGGCACGCACCTCGAAAACCCCGGGCCGCACTCAGTTGCTGAACTTTTTCAGTCTGGACGATGAACGGCGTTTGGTCGACTTGCCGGGCTATGGCTATGCCAAGGTGCCGATCCCGCTCAAGCAGCACTGGCAAAAGCACCTGGAGGCCTACCTGGGCAGCCGCGAATGCCTGCGCGGCATCATCCTGATGATGGACGTGCGCCACCCGATGACCGACTTCGACAAGATGATGCTCGACTGGTCCAAGGCCAGCAGGATGCCCATGCACATCCTGCTGACCAAGGCCGACAAGCTGACCCACGGCGCGGCCAAGAACACCCTGCTGAAAGTGCAGTCGGAAATCAGGAAAGGCTGGGGCGATGGCGTGACCATCCAGCTGTTCTCGGCGCCCAAGCGCCTGGGCGTAGAAGACGCCTACCGCGTGCTGGCCGGCTGGATGGAGCTGGAAGACAAGCCTGCGGTGTAACGCTTTGCCAAATCGCAGGCAAAAAAAACCCCGGACTTCGTATGGGGAGGGGGAAGTTCGGGGTTCAAGTCCGGACCGCTAGGGCGGGGTCCAGGTATCTGCCAACACTTAACACAACATAGGAGCATCGAAAGGCTTCACCAGCCATTCAGCACCTCTGAGTCGCAGTTCACCCTTTAAGTTCCTGACCGCTGCTCCAATTTGTGCGCTGTTTCATGAAATGCCATCGGCCACCGAGGTGGCCGGCATCCAGGCATGCGGCGATAAGTCGCAGAGGCTCGTGAGTTTTAACCGCTCGATCAGTGCGCTTCGTCCCAGTTCGCGCCCACACCCGCTTCAACCAGAAGGGGTACGTCGAGTTTCGCGGCGTTGCTCATGTGCAGGCGAATTTCATCTTTGACCTGTTCAACCAGGTCCTCGCGCACCTCCAGCACCAGTTCGTCGTGGACCTGCAGGATCACCCGGGCGTCCAGCCCACTCTCGCTCAGCCAGCTGTCCACATTGACCATCGCCCGCTTGATGATGTCTGCGGCAGTGCCCTGCATGGGGGCGTTGATCGCCGTCCGTTCGGCGCCTTTGCGCAGGGCGGGGTTTTTGGCGTTGATGTCGGGCAAGTACAGCCGGCGGCCGAACAGGGTTTCGACGAAGCCCTGCTCCGCCGCCTGGGCGCGGGTGCGCTCCATGTAGGCCAGCACGCCAGGGTAGCGGGTGAAATAGCGATCGATGTAGTCCTGGGACTGCTTGCGGTCCACGCCGATCTGCTTGGCCAGGCCAAACGCGCTCATGCCGTAGATCAGCCCGAAGTTGATCGCCTTGGCGCTGCGGCGCTGGTCGTTGGTCACCTGTTCGAGCGCCACGCCAAACACCTCTGCCGCCGTGGCCCGGTGCACGTCCAGGTCATTCTGGAAGGCATGCAGCAAGCCCTCATCCTTGGCCAGGTGGGCCATGATGCGCAGCTCGATCTGCGAATAGTCGGCAGCCAGCAGCTTGTAGCCGGGGCTGGCGATGAACGCCTGGCGGATGCGCCGTCCCTCGGCAGTACGAATGGGGATGTTCTGCAGGTTCGGGTCGCTGGACGACAACCGGCCGGTGGCCGCCACTGCCTGCTGGTAGGAGGTGTGAATGCGCCCGGTGCGCGGGTTGATCTGCCCTGGCAGCTTGTCGGTGTAGGTGCTCTTGAGCTTGCTCAGGCTGCGGTACTGCATCAGCACCTCAGGCAAGGGGTAGCCTTGCATCGCCAGGTCGTCGAGCACCGCCTCGGCGGTGGACGGCTGGCCCTTGGCGGTTTTGCTCAATACCGGCATGCCCAGCTTGTCGTACAGAATCGCCCCCAGCTGTTTGGGCGAGCCGAGGTTGAACTGCTCGCCGGCCAGCTCGAAGGCGCGTTGCTCCAGCTCGGCCATCTTCACGCCCAGCTCACCGCTTTGTACCTGCAACAAGGCCGCGTCCACCAGGGCGCCCTGGCGCTCGATCTTGGCCAGCACCGGTACCAGCGGCATTTCGATGTCCATCAGCACCGGTTGTACACCGGGGGTTTGCCCCAGCCGTGCCTGCAACGCCTGGTGCAGGCGCAGGGTGATATCGGCATCTTCGGCCGCATAGGGGCCCGCCTTGTCCAGGTGGATCTGGTTGAAGGTGAGCTGCTTCGCGCCCTTGCCGGCGATGTCCTCGAAGGCAGTGGTGGTGTGGCCCAGGTACTTCTGCGCCAGGCTGTCCATGTCGTGCCGGGTAGCGGTGGAATTGAACACGTACGACTCAAGCATGGTGTCGTAGGCAACACCCTGCATGTGGATGGCGGGCGAGCCGTTGGCCAGGATGTTGATATCGTATTTGGCGTTCTGCCCTACCTTGGCCTTGGTTGGGTCTTCCAGCAGGGGTTTCAGTGCCAGCAGCACGGCCTCGCGCTCCAGCTGGGCGGGCGCCCCCTCGTAGTCGTGCATCAAGGGCACATAAGCGGCTTCGTGGGGTTCCACGGCAAACGAGATGCCCACCAGCTGCGCCCGCTGGGCATCCACGCTGGTGGTTTCGGTGTCGAACGCGATCAGTGGCGCGTTGCGCAGTTTTTCCAGCCAGGCATCGAAGCGGGCCTGATCGAGGATGGTTTCGTACTTTGCCTCGACGACCGCCGCCGGCGCTTGCACGGGGGCTACTTCATCACCTGCGCGGGCGGCGTCGCGCTGCACATCGGCCACCCAGCTCTTGAATTCCATCTCGGTGTACAGCGCCAGCAGCGCCTCGCGGTCCGGCTCGCCGCACACCAGGGCGTCCACTTCGATGTCCAGCGGCACGTCGATCTTGATGGTGGCCAGTTCATACGACAGGAACGCCGCGTCGCGGTGTTCCTCAAGCTTGGCGGGCAGGCTCTTGGCGCCACGGATGGCCAGGGTGGGTACCTTGTCCAGGTTGGCGTACAACTCGCTGAGCCCGCCACCGATACCGGTCAGCAGGCCGGCGGCGGTCTTTTCACCTACGCCCGGTACGCCTGGAATGTTGTCGACCTTGTCGCCCATCAGGGCCAGGAAGTCGATGATGTGCTCGGGCCCGACGCCAAACTTCTCATGCACGCCAGCTACGTCCAGCACACTACCGGTCATGGTGTTGACCAGGGTAATGTGCCCGTCCACCAGCTGCGCCATGTCCTTGTCGCCCGTGGAGATGATGACCGGCCGACCAAGCGCGGCACTGCTGCGGGCTAGGGTACCGATCACGTCGTCAGCCTCCACCCCCTCGACGCACAACAGGGGGTAGCCCAAGGCCTTGACGCTGGCGTGCAAGGGCTCGATCTGCACCCGCAGGTCGTCAGGCATGCTCGGGCGGTTGGCCTTGTAATCGGCATACAAGGTGTCGCGGAAGGTGCCGCCCTTGGCGTCGAACACCACGGCGAAGAGGCTTTCGGGGTACTGCCTGCGCAGGCTCTTGAGCATGTTCAGCACACCCTTCACCGCGCCAGTCGGCATGCCCTTGGACGTGGTCAGGGGCGGCAGCGCATGAAAGGCACGGTACAGGTAGGAGGAACCGTCCACCAGGACGAGGGGCGCTTGGCTCATGTGCAGAATCAACCTTTTCGACGGGTCCGGCGCTAGAATAGCCAGAATCATTGACGACAAAGGGACTAGGTTATCATGCGTACACTCAATCGCCTGTTACTGCTCGGCCTGTTGGCAACCACGCCTGTCGTAGCCCTGGCGGCGGACGACGCGCCCTCGGCCGATCCCGAGGTGACCATTCGCACGGAAGGCGACAAGACCATCCAGGAATATCGCCAGAACGGCTTCCTGTATGCGATCAAGATCACACCGAAACATGGCAAGCCTTACTTTCTGGTACGCGCCGATGGCTCCGATGGCAATTTCATTCGTTCCGACCAACCGGACATGCTGATTCCGGGCTGGAAGATCTTCGAGTGGTAATCTGACGCGCACCGTTCACATCAACCCGGCACTTCCCGGCGGAAGTGCCTGCATGGGCAATCTTTCATCATGTCAGTCTTCACCCCCGTGACCCGGCCTGAGCTGGAAACCTTTCTGGCGCCCTACCAGCTGGGCCGCCTGCTCGACTTCCAGGGCATCGCCGCCGGTACCGAGAACAGCAACTTCTTCGTCAGCCTCGAACAGGGGGAGTTCGTGCTGACGCTGATCGAGCGTGGGCCCAGCGAAGACATGCCGTTCTTCATCGAGCTGCTCGACACCCTGCACGCCGCGGACATGCCCGTGCCCTATGCCGTGCGTGACCGTGACGGCAACGGCCTGCGTGAGCTGTGCGGCAAGCCGGCACTGCTGCAGCCAAGGTTGTCGGGCAAGCACATCAAGGCACCCAACGCCCAACACTGCGCCCAGGTCGGTGAATTGCTGGCACACATTCACCTGGCTACCCGCGAGCGCATCATCGAACGCCGCACCGACCGCGGGCTGGACTGGATGCAGGCCGCCGGGGCCGAGCTGCTACCGCGCCTCACCGCGGAGCAGGCTGCGCTGCTGAGGCCGGCACTGGCCGAGATGGCCTTGCACAAGGCACAGATCCTGGCGTTGCCCCGGGCCAATCTGCACGCCGACCTGTTCCGCGACAACGTGATGTTCGAGGGCACCCACCTGACGGGTGTGATCGATTTCTACAATGCCTGCTCAGGGCCGATGCTTTACGACCTGGCCATTACGGTGAACGACTGGTGCCTGAACGAGCAGGGCGGCGTCGATGCACCGCGCGCTCAGGCACTGCTGGCGGCCTACGCTGCACTGCGACCGTTTACGGCAGCTGAGGCCGAGCTGTGGCCAGAGATGCTGCGGGTAGGCTGCGTGCGGTTCTGGTTGTCGCGGCTGATTGCCGCTGAATCGTTCGCCGGCATGGACGTGATGATCCATGACCCGCGTGAGTTCGAGGTGCGCCTGGCGCAGCGTCAGCAGGTCAGCCTGCACTTGCCGTTCGCGCTGTAAACACGCGGTCGCGCGCGCCTGCGCCCCTCCGGCGCATGGCGCGTTATGGCACGGTTACAACTGCTCCAGGCACCCGGCCAGGTCATTGCCCAGCTTCTCCAGCAGGCGCTCATACCCTTTGCCATCTACCGGGTCTGTACCGCCCAGCGCGTCCAGCTCGGCCAAGCGCACCGGCAACCCTGCGGTCAGGGTCTCGGCCAGGCGTGGGCGCAGGGGCGGTTCGCTGAAGACACAGGTTTTGCCCACCTCCTGCAACCGCGTGCGCATGGCCGCCACATGCTGCGCACCGGGCTGTACCTCCGAAGCCACGCTGAACACGCCTGTGTGCTTCAGGCCGTACTCCGCCTCGAAGTAGTCGAACGCCTCGTGGAAAACAAAGTACGGTTTGCCTGCTACGCCCGCCACCCGGGCCTTGATCCGGCCATCCAGGGCATCCAGGCGCCCATCAAAGGCCTTCAGGTTGCTCTGGTAACGGGCAGCATTGGCAGGGTCCACCTGGGCAAGGTCAGCGGCCATCTTCGCGGCAATCACCCGTGCGTTGACCGACGATAACCACAAATGCGCATCCAGGCTGCCTGGGCGGTGATCATGGTCATGATCGTCCTGGGCCTCGTCATGGGAGTGGCTGTCCTCGCCAAAGTGGCGCAACTTCATGTTCGCCAGCGACTGCACCGCCACTGTGGGTTTGCTGCGGCTGCCCAGCACCCGGGGCAAGAAGCCCTCCATGTCCGGGCCGATCCAGTACAGCAGGTCGGCATCACCCACACGCCGCACATCCGAAGGGCGCAGCGCGTAATGGTGCGGCGAGGCACCGGGCGGCAACAGCACCTCAGGGCTGCCAACCCCGTCCTGAACGGCTGCGGCAATCTGCTGCAGGGGCTTGATACTGGTCAGCACACGCACGTCGGCGTGGGCTGAAAATGCGATGAAAGCGACAAACAGGGCCAGGAATCGGGACACGGTAGGTACTCGAATCGTCTAAAACAGGTAACATAATAACGTCTCTGTCCAGAACCGTCGCTGCCCATGTCCATCACGCCGCTGGCCAACCGCCCTCATGATCATTCCCATTGCGTACACAGCGCCCTGGCCGAAGCCGACGCGCTGTGCGCGCGCCAGGGCCTGCGCCTGACCGCACTGCGCCGCCGCGTGCTGGAGCTGGTATGGCAAAGCCATAAACCGCTGGGTGCCTACGACATCCTGGCGGTGCTCAGCGAACAGGACGGTCGCCGGGCGGCGCCCCCCACCGTGTACCGTGCGCTGGACTTCCTGCTGGAAAACGGCCTGGTGCACCGCATCGCCTCACTCAACGCCTTCATGGGCTGCAGCCACCCGGAACACGCCCACCAAAGCCAGTTCCTGATCTGCCGCGTCTGCCATGTGGCCATCGAGCTGGAGCAGGACAGCATCAGCGACGCCATCATCGGCAGCGCCAGGCACGTCGGCTTTACCGTCGAGAACCAGACCGTGGAAGTGGTGGGCCTGTGCAGCAATTGCCGGAGCGCAGCATGACCGACGCGCTCATCCGCCTGGAGCAGGTCGGCGTCACCTTCGGCGGGGAGAACGTGCTGGACAGCATCGACCTGTCGGTGGCACCCGGCCAGATCGTGACCCTGATCGGCCCCAATGGCGCAGGCAAGACCACCCTGGTACGCGCCGTGCTGGGGCTGCTCAAGCCACACCGCGGTTCAGTATGGCGCCGGCCCAAGCTGCGCATCGGCTACATGCCACAGAAAATCCAAGTGGATGCCACGCTGCCGCTCTCCGTGCTGCGCTTTCTGCGCCTGGTGCCGGGTGTTGACCGGGCAGCCGCCTTGGCAGCGTTGCACGAAGTGGGTGCCCAGCACGTGATCGACAGCCCGATCCAGACCGTGTCCGGTGGCGAGATGCAGCGCGTGCTGCTGGCCCGTGCCCTGCTGCGCGAGCCACAGCTGCTGGTGCTGGACGAGCCGGTACAGGGCGTAGACGTGGTCGGCCAGACCGAGTTGTACAACCTCATCACCCGGCTGCGCGATCGCCTCGGCTGCGGTGTGCTGATGGTGTCCCACGACCTGCACCTGGTGATGAGCGCCACCGACCAGGTGGTGTGCCTGAACCGCCATGTCTGCTGTTCGGGCCACCCGGAACAGGTCAGCGGCGACCCGGCGTTCGTCGAACTGTTCGGCCAGACCGCGCCAAGCCTTGCCATCTACCACCACCATCACGACCACAGCCATGACCTGCACGGCTCCGTGGTCGCCCCTGGCAACCCTGTTCATGGAGCGCACTGCAAGCATGGCTGATTTTCTTCTCTACGCCCTGCTTGCCGGCTTGTCCCTGGCACTGGTGGCCGGGCCGCTGGGCTCGTTCGTGGTCTGGCGGCGCATGGCCTATTTCGGGGACACCCTGTCACACGCAGCGCTGCTCGGCGTGGCCATGGGCTTTGCCCTGGATGTAAGCCCGGCGCTGGCAGTGACCGTGGGCTGCCTGCTGTTGGCCATTGTGTTGGTCACCTTGCAGCAGCGTCAGCCACTGGCCTCCGACACCTTGCTGGGCATTCTGGCACCCAGCACGCTGTCGTTGGGGCTGGTGGTGCTGAGCTTCATGCATGACGTGCGCATCGACCTGATGGGTTATCTGTTCGGCGACCTGCTGGCCATCAGCCCCACCGACCTGGCCTGGATCCTGGGCGGCAGCGCCCTGGTGCTGGTGCTGCTCGCGGTGCTGTGGCGGCCATTGCTGGCCGTGACTGTGCATGAAGAGCTGGCCATGGTCGAAGGCCTGCCCGTCGCCGGTCTGCGCATGGCGCTGATGCTGCTGATTGCCGTGGTCATCGCCGTGGCCATGAAGATCGTCGGGGTGCTGCTGATCACCTCATTGCTGATCATTCCGGCAGCTGCGGCGCAGCGTCACGCCCGCTCCCCCGAGCAGATGGCGCTAGGGGCCAGCCTGCTGGGCGTCACCGCGGTTTGCGGCGGCCTGGCGCTGTCTTGGTTCAAGGATACCCCTGCCGGCCCCTCCATCGTGGTGTGCGCTGCAATGCTATTCTTGCTGAGCCTGGCACTGCCAAAACGGTGAAAAACCGGCGTGCCGGGGCTGCCTCTGCAACCTTGGGCGAAGTAAAGGGTCTGTAAGACCTGTTTTCGAGCGTGCGCACCTGGGTGTAGACTTGCTCGCTTTTTGCGCAAATAGAGAGTCGCAGGAATGAAGCCGTTTGCCTCCCGTTGTCTGCTTGTTGCCGCGTTTTCCCTGTTTCTGGCCGCCTGTTCCCATGCCCCAGTAGAACAGGCCACCGCACCTGCCCAAGCCGATGCCTGGCAGCAGTTGCAACAAAATATTGCCAGCAATGAGCTGGCCACCGCCGAAGACCAGTTGGCCGCGCTGCAAGCGCAGGCGCCAGGTGACGCGCGTATCGAGCAATTCCAGCGCCAGCTGGCCGAAGCCTATCTGCAACGCAGCCAGATCGTGCTGCAGAAAGGTGACGTGAACGCAGCTGCCACAGCACTGGCCAGGGCCCGCGCATTGATGCCCCAGGCACCTGCCGTGATCGGTGGGGACCCGTTGACGCAAGCGCGTAAAGCCGAGTTGGCCAAGGCCGAGGCTGCGCTGCAGGCGGCCGAAGCCAAGCCAAAGGCACGGCTGATCGACCCGACAGCGCCCAGCACGGTCGTTGCGTTGAAAACCACGGATATTGGCGCTATGCGTCACCAGCTGGACGATATCGCCCAGGACGTCGTCAACTACCGATGCGAAGTGGTGTTCCAGGTGCCCCGCAGCGCTGATGCACCGTGGCTCAAGCGCCTGCTTGAGAAGCGTGTGCACAAGCTGGACAGCGGGTACAACCTGAAGCTCAAGCATGAGATTCAGCGTGCATTGCCGGCGCAGGTGGTTCTGGTCCCACACCAGCAATAACGCTGTAGGCCCCGCCAGCAGGCCGGCGAGAAAGGTCGCCGGCCACGGGCTGGGCGGTCAGGCTGGCACAGCCTCGGCTGCCGCTTCACGCTCCCAGACGCGGTGCCCTTCAACCGCCTTGACGAACGCGTCCACGGTTTTCTGGTCATCGCCTGTCAGCAGCCCCTTGTCCTCTTTGAGGCCAAGCGTTGCCAGCAGCTCCTTGGTCAGCACCATGGCCTTCAGGTGCTTGTAACCTTCAAGCAGGAAGTGCTTGGCCACGCCGCTGCCAGCCAGCGCATCACCAGAGGCTTTGCCCGCCGGTACGATAATGCCGTCGAACATCACCGACGGCATGCCCTCCATCGACGCATCCACCGGCAACTGCTTGCCGTCTGCGGCTTTCACCGGCGCCGACGTCGGCCCCAGCAGCATTGGGCGGGCACTCTGGGCTTCCAGTGCCTTGACCAGCTTGTCGACACTGGCCGCATCTACGCCATTGGCCACCAGAATGGCAATCTTGCGCCCCTTGATGCCCACCTTGCCCGGCAGGTTCATCTGGCTAAGCGTAGGCGACGTCGCCTGCTTGCTGCCCTTGACCTGGACCGTGCCGGCCGTGGGGGCGGGCAGGCCGAGATTCTCGGCAACTGCTGCCGCCAATTTCAGGTCGATGTTGGCCAGGATCTCATTCACCTGACGTGCGCGAATGGCCTCGCGCTCGACCTTGCCCAATTCAAAGCTGTAAGCCTTGATGATGTGCTGCTGCTCGGTCGGGCTCATGCTCTGGAAGAACAGACGCGCCTGGGAGAAGTGATCGCTGAACGAGTCGCTGCGCTGGCGAATCTTGTGCGCATCGATGCGTTCCTGGTAGCTCTCAAAGCCACCGTCACGGGCGCCCGGTGGGGTTTCCTTCGGCCAGCCCCCATCGATGGAATTAGGCTCGTAGGACGCTTGGCCCTTGTGCACGATGTGCTGGTGAATGGCATCGCGCTGGTTGTTGTGGAACGGCGCAACCGGGCGGTTGATCGGGATCTGGTGGAAGTTCGGCCCACCCAGGCGGCTGAGCTGGGTATCGGTGTAGGAGAACAGGCGCCCCTGCAGCAGCGGGTCATTGGTGAAGTCGATGCCCGGCACAATGTGGCCTGGGCAGAACGCAACCTGCTCGACCTCGGCAAAGAAGTTGTCCGGGTTGCGGTTGAGCACCATCTTGCCCAGCGGTGTAACCGGCACCAGCTCTTCGGGGATGAGCTTGGTCGGGTCCAGCAGGTCGAAGTCGAACTTGTGCTCATCGGCCTCCGGCACGATCTGCACGCCCAGCTCCCACTCAGGGTAGTGCCCGGTTTCGATGGCTTCGCGCAGGTCGCGGCGGTGGTAGTCGGTATCCTTGCCCGCCAGCTTTTGCGCCTCGTCCCACAGCACCGAATGCACGCCTTCGCTCGGCTTCCAGTGGAACTTCACGAAGCTGGCCACGCCCTCGGCGTTGACCAGGCGGAAGGTGTGCACGCCGAAGCCTTCCATCATGCGCAGGCTGCGCGGGATGGCCCGGTCGGACATGGCCCAGATGACCATGTGCGCCGATTCTGGCACCAGCGATACGAAGTCCCAGAAGGTATCGTGGGCCGAGCCGCCGGTCGGCATTTCGTTGTGCGGCTCGGGCTTAACCGCGTGCACGAAATCAGGGAACTTGATGGCGTCCTGGATGAAGAACACCGGCATGTTGTTGCCCACCAGGTCGAAGTTGCCTTCGTCGGTGTAGAACTTCACGGCAAAGCCGCGAACGTCGCGCACTGTGTCGCCCGAGCCGCGTGGGCCCTGCACGGTAGAGAAGCGCACAAACACCGGGGTGATCTTCTCAGGGTCCTGCAGGAAACCCGCCTTGGTCAGTTCGGCATGGCAGCCATAGCTCTGGAAATAACCATGGGCGCCCGTGCCGCGGGCATGAACGATACGCTCAGGGATGCGTTCGTGGTCAAAGTGGGTGATCTTCTCGCGCATGATGAAGTCTTCAAGCAGCGAGGGCCCACGGGGGCCAGCCTTGAGCGTGTTCTGGTTATCGGAGATGCGCACACCCTGGTTGGTGCGCAGCGCCTGCCCAGTGGCGTCACTGCGGTCGGCCTCCAGGCTCTGCAGCTTGGCGTTGGTGTTGGCCTTGTCTGGGCTCTGGTTGCCCGCAGCCTCGCTGTGCTTGGGGGCGTCCGTCTTCTTGCTGGGCATGTTCGGCTCTCCTCATCAGTCTTCAGGCGTGCCCGTTCGGGCTATGTTCTGGTAGTGACTGGAGGGGTTCGGTGAGCGTTCAATCAGGTTTACCAGTTGTCGACATATGCCCGTTAGCTTGGTCCAAAGCGAAATAAATGCTAAGAACAGCGGGTGGAAAAGGCTAAAATGCGCCACCCAGCCAACCGCTGACCCAAATTCATGCGCCCCACAAGGTTCGCTACGTGATCGAGTTCCAACAGGTACACAAGACCTACCGCGTCGCCGGTAGGGAAATCCCCGCCCTTAACCCGACTACCCTCACCATCGAGAATGGCCAGGTGTTCGGCCTGATCGGCCATTCCGGTGCCGGCAAAAGCACCATGCTGCGCCTGATCAACCGCCTGGAAGAGCCTTCCGGCGGCACGATCATCGTCGATGGCGAAGACGTCACCGCGTTCAACGCCACCCAGTTGCGCGGCTTCCGCCAGCAGGTCGGGATGATTTTCCAGCACTTCAACCTGCTGGCATCCAAAACCGTCGCCGACAACGTCGCCCTGCCACTCACCCTGGCCGGCGAACTGTCGCGCAGCGAGATCGACAAACGCGTCACCGAACTGCTCGCCCGCGTCGGCCTGTCGGACCACGCTCGCAAGTATCCGGCACAGCTCTCGGGTGGCCAGAAGCAACGCGTGGGTATCGCCCGGGCGTTGTCGACCAACCCCAAGATTCTACTGTGCGACGAGGCGACCAGCGCCCTCGACCCGCAGACAACCGCCTCGGTGCTGCAATTGCTGGCCGAGATCAACCGCGAGCTGAAGCTCACCATCGTGCTCATCACCCACGAGATGGATGTGATTCGGCGGGTCTGCGACCGTGTTGCGGTAATGGACGCCGGCCATATCGTCGAGCAGGGCTCGGTGGCCGATGTTTTCCTGCACCCGCAGCACGCCACCACCAAGCGCTTCGTTCAGGAAGACGAGCAGGTGGACGAAGGCGAGCAGCGTGACGACTTCACCCATGTGCCGGGCCGCATCGTGCGCCTGACCTTCCAGGGTGATGCCACTTATGCCCCGTTGCTGGGCACCGTGGCACGTGAAACCGGCGTGGATTACAGCATCCTCGCCGGGCGTATCGACCGCATCAAAGACGTCCCCTATGGCCAGCTCACCCTCGCCTTGATTGGCGGTGACATGGAAGCGGCCTTCGCCCGCTTCAAGGCAGCTGACGTTCATATGGAGGTACTGCGTTGATGGACGCCCTTAATTTCTTCGCCAACGTCGACTGGGCCGAAATCTGGCTGGCCACCGTCGACACCATGATCATGCTGTTCGGTTCGCTGTTGTTCACCGTGCTGCTGGGCCTCCCCCTGGGCGTACTGCTGTTTTTGTGCGGCCCCAAGCAGATGTTCGAACAGAAAGGCGTTTACGCGCTGCTGTCGTTGGTGGTCAACATCCTGCGCTCGCTGCCGTTCATCATTCTGCTGATCGTGATGATCCCGATCACCGTACTGATCACCGGCACCTCGCTGGGCGTCGCTGGCGCCATTCCGCCGCTGGTGGTGGGTGCCACGCCGTTCTTTGCCCGCCTGGTGGAAACCGCCCTGCGAGAAGTGGACCGCGGCATTATCGAAGCCACCCAGTCGATGGGCGCCACCACGCGCCAGATCATCACCAGCGCCTTGCTGCCAGAAGCCCGCCCGGGCATCTTCGCCGCCATTACCGTCACCGCCATCACCCTGGTGTCGTACACCGCCATGGCCGGTGTGGTCGGTGCGGGCGGCCTTGGCGACCTGGCCATCCGCTTTGGTTACCAGCGCTTCCAGACTGACGTCATGGTCGTCACGGTGGTGCTGTTGCTGGTGCTGGTGCAAGTGCTGCAAAGCGTCGGCGACAAGCTTGTCGTGCATTTTTCCCGTAAGTAACCCCAATGGGGCAGACCCGTTCGGGGGCCGTCGCGGCCCTCACAAGGAGTGATCAATGAAGAAGCTGCTTGCTGTTGCTGCCGCCGTGGCGGCCTTTTCGGCCCAGGCCGATACCCTGACCGTCGCTGCCTCGCCGGTGCCCCACGCGGAAATTCTCAACGTCGTCAAACCACAGCTGGCGAAGGAAGGTGTAGAGCTCAAGGTGAAAGAATTCACCGACTACATCCAGCCCAACGTGCAGGTTGCGGAGAAGCGCCTGGACGCCAACTTCTTCCAGCATCAGCCGTACCTGGATGAGTTCAACAAGGCCAAGGGCACTGACCTGGTGAGCGTGACCGGCGTGCACATCGAGCCGCTGGGTGTTTACTCGGGCAAGCTGAAGAAGCTGGACGAGCTGCCTTCCGGCGCCACCGTGGTCATCCCCAACGATGCCACCAACGGCGGCCGCGCATTGCTGCTGCTGGACAAGGCCGGGGTGATCAAGCTCAAGGACAACAAGAACATCCTGTCGACCGTGAAGGACATTGCCGAGAACCCGAAGAACATCAAGTTCCGCGAGCTCGAAGCGGCGACCATTCCGCGTGTCCTGACCCAGGTGGATGCCGCCTTGATCAACACCAACTATGCGCTGGAAGCCAAGCTGAACCCGGAGAAAGACGCCCTGGCCATCGAAGGGGCGGATTCGCCGTACGTGAACATTCTGGTTGCCCGGCCGGACAACAAGGATTCGGACGACATGAAAAAACTCGCGGCTGCACTGCATTCGCCTGAGGTGAAGCAGTTCATCACCGAGAAGTACAAGGGCGCCGTGGTTCCGGCGTTTTGATGTGATGGTCATGGGGCCGCGTTGCGGCCCCTGAAACCGTTGGCGCAGGCTCACCCGCGAACGGGCAGAGCCGACAGCCTCAGTCCTGCTTCACCAATGCCGGTAACCGGGCTACCAGCTTCTGGTTGTTGAACGGCGCACGTATGAACCCCCGCTGGCGCCCGTCCGGGCCGACCACCGCCAGGTTGCCACTGTGATCAACCGTATACCCCGGCTTGCTGGTATCTGCCGGGATGAACGGGATGCTCAAGGCATTGGCCAGCTTCTGCGTATCCTCGATCGACCCTGCCAGCCCGACGAAGTCCTTATCAAAGTAAGCCAGGTACTGCTTGAGCTGGTTGGGCGTGTCGCGGTTGGGGTCCACACTCACCAGTACCACTTGCAGGCGGCTTAACGCCTCCTGGGGCAGCTCGCTTTTTACCTGGCGCAACTGCGCGAGGGTGGTCGGGCAGATATCCGGGCAATAGGTATAGCCAAAGAACAGCAGCGACCATTTGCCCTTCAATTCGTCCAGGTGTACCGGCTGGCCGTCCTGGTTGGTCATGGTCACATCGGGCACCGCGCGGCTCTGCGGCAGCAGGATGATGCCTGCATCGATCAGCTCGGTGGGGTTTACCTGGCCCCGGCCGTTGAGCACCTTGTTGACGGTAAGGCCCAGGATCAGCGCGACCAGGGCAACGAGGATGAAGACGGTTTTCTGGGTTCGGGTCATAAGCTCGGCAACAGTTCGTGGTCAACGGGCGCCGCGATCAATGGCGCGCACAGGAAGCCGATAGAGTACGCGAAGGTGCTGGCCACTGCATGCGGCCGGCTGCCACGGGCCGGTATCGGCATGGGCCAGCGGGGTGAGGCGCCAGGCTGCGGTGATGCGCGGCTTGTCGACCACGCGGATGCGGAAGTTGACTAGCACCATGGCCAGCAACAGCACCGCACCCCCCGCGTTATGCAGCACGGCAACGGCCAACGGCACGTGCAGCAGCACATTGGCGACCCCCAGGCACAGCTGCAGCCCCAGCGCCGCCAGCACCATCACCGCCAGCCCGCGCAAGTGCAACCGATGCAGCTTCCAGCCAAGCAGCAACAGCACACACGTCACCATCAGCGCACCCAGGCGATGGCTGACATGGATGGCCGTGCGCGCATCGCTGTCCAGCTGCCCGCCCAGGTAGTTGGGCCCCACGTGCTGGGTGAGGTGGAAACCATTGCCGAAATCGGCGGCCGGCCACCATTGGCCATGGCAGGTGGGCAGGTCAATGCAGGCAACGGCAGCGTAGTTGGCACTCACCCAGCCACCCAAGGCAATCTGGCCGATCACCACCAGCAATGCCAGGGCTGCCGTGCGGCGCAAGCTCAACGGCAGCTTGGGCATTGGCGGCAGGCGCCCGCACAGGCGCAGCGCCAGCAAAAACAGCAGGCTCACGGTGGTGAAGCCGCCCAACAGGTGCGCAGTGACCACCTGCGGCCACAACTGCAGCGTTACTGTCCACATGCCGAAGGCCGCCTGGCCCAGCACCACCGCAAGCAGCAGCAAGGGCAGGCGCCGGGGCTGGCCATCGCCAGGGTGACCACGCAATGAGCGCAAGGCCAACCAGGCAATGACCAACGCCAGCACACCAGCGAAATAGCGGTGGGTCATCTCTGCCCAGCCCTTGGCTTGCTGCACCGGGTGGTCCGGGAAATGCCGCTCGGCGTGGGCCAGTTGGGCGTCGGTCTTGGGCACGGTGAGCATGCCGTAGCACCCCGGCCAGTCCGGGCAGCCCAACCCGGCATGGGTCAGGCGGGTGTAGGCGCCCAGCAACACGACCATCAAGGCCAGCAGGGTGGCGAACACAGCAAGGCGAAATCCAGGTCGGGCCATGGTGTTTTCCTAGCCGATGTTGGACAGCTTGAGCAGGTGGCGCAGGTCGTCGAGGACATGCTTGCCGTTCACCCCGGCGTCATAGCGCAGCACCAGGTTGCCATGAGGGTCGACGATCCACAGCTGCGGCCCGGGCTGGTTCACACGCTGCCGGTAACGCACAGCATCCAGCGCATAACGTTGCAGCCGTGGGTATTCGCGACCGAGCAGCGCCTGGTAGGGGGCGCTCAGGGGGTGGGATGCGGCCAGGGCATGGCTGGCACGGCTGGCATCGCGGCCCAGGCCAACCTGTATCTGCCGGGCCAGGTACACCAGCCGCTGGCAATCGTCGGCGCACTCCGCGGGTGCCGTGACCAGCAGCTGCCAGCGCTCATCCTGGCCCGCCACGCCCAGGTCGGCGCGGCCTTCGCCATTGCCAACCAGCACGCCATGGAAGCTGCGGCCATCCGGCACCCAGAACCCCAGCTTGTACATGCAGGTGGCCAGCACCATGGGCCCGATCACCAGCAACAGGATCAACAGCAGTTGCAAGCGCCCGCGGGCCTTGCGCTTGCCGTGTTCAGGCGCGGTCAGTGGCGTGGCGGTGGCCATGGCGTTTCTCCTTGTGCTGATGCCAGCCGAAATAGAGGTAGAGCACCACCAGGGCAATGGCCAGGGCGAACCACTGCACGGCATAGCCCACGTGCTTTTCCGGGCCCATGGCCACTGCCGGCCAGCCGAGGCGATAGGCAGCGGGGCCAGGTTCGAGCCGTAGCTCGTGGGCAAAGCCCTCACGCCCCAGCTGTTGCCACAGGCCGCCGGGGTCGACGGCCGTCAGCAGGTGGGGCCATTGCCCGCCGACAGGGTCGGCGTGCAACTGGAATGGGCTGCCGGGGGCGACATAGACAGAGGCCTGCAGTGCCAGCGCCTTGGCTGGGGTGTCGAAGCGCACCGGTACGCGCCGGTCGGGCCATGCCAGCCAGCCGCGGTTGATCAGCACCCACGCACCGCTCGGTTGGTCGTAAAAGGGTTGCAGCAGTTCCACACCGACCTGGCTATCGCGCATGCGGTTGTCCAGCAACAGGCTGTGCTCGGAGTCAAAGCGCCCGTACAACTGCACGCGGCGGAAGGCATCATCACCCGCCGGCGCCAGTTGCGCGACAGCCAGCGGCGGCTCGGTGCGCCGTTCGGCGTAGGCTGCCAGCAGCACCCGCTTCTGCTCGGCCCGCCCCAACTGCCAGCAGCCAAGCGCGATCAAGCCAGGCAGTAGCGCCAGCACCGCCAGCGTCGGCAGCCAGCCAGGGCAAAAGCGCCTCAGCGTGGCCGTACCCGGTGGCTCGCTATACTTGTCCACATTCCTGCACCTCTTCGGAGTAGCGCCATGCTCAAGGCTGCGATTGTGCTGATGCTGTTGGCCACGGTTGCCAGCCTGTTCAGTGGCCTGGTGTTTCTGGTCAAGGACGATGAAAACTCCACACGCCTGCTCAAGGCACTGACCGTGCGGGTCACCCTCGCAGCATTGACCATCGGCTTGGTGGCCTGGGGGTTCATCAGTGGTCAGTTGGTTTCACATGCCCCGTTTTAAGTGCCGGCCTTCAAACCACATACACAAAGATAAACAGCCCTATCCACACCACGTCGACGAAGTGCCAATACCAACTGGCCGCCTCGAAGCCAAAGTGTTTTTCCGGGCTGAAATGCCCACGCAGAATGCGCACGAACATCACCAGCAGAATGATCGTGCCCAGGGTCACGTGGGCGCCGTGAAAACCGGTGAGCATGAAAAACGTAGCGCCATAGATGCCGGAGCCCAAGGTCAGCCCCAGTTGCGTGTACGCCTCGTGGTACTCGTAGGCCTGCAAGGCAATGAAGCTGGTGCCTAGCACCAGGGTCAGTGCCAGCCACAGTTTCAGCGCAGTGCGGTGCACTCGGCGCAGGGCATGGTGGGCCAGGGTGATGGTGATGCTGGAACTGACCAGCAACACCGTATTGATCAACGGCAGGTGCCACGGGTCAATGACGCTCTTTGGGGGCGGGAACAGCTTGGGGTCCGGCGTGTGCAGCAACGGCCAGGTGAATTCGAAGCTTGGCCACAGCATGTGCGCCACCCCCTTGGCGCCATCGCCGCCCAGCCAGGGCCCGGCCACTACCCGCACGTAGAACAGCGCACCGAAGAAGGCCAAAAAGAACATCACCTCCGAAAAGATGAACCAGCTCATGCCCCAGCGGAACGAGCGGTCCAGCTGCGGGCTGTAGAGGCCGGCCCGGCTCTCGCGCACCACAGCACCGAACCAGCCGAACAGCATGTAGGCCAGCAGCAATGCACCGATGAAGAAGATCAACGGCCCATGGGAGCCAGCATGCCCGGCCTTGATGTCATTGAACCAGGTACCCAGCCCGAACACCGTCACCAACAGCCCGAGCGAGGCGATGATCGGCCACTTGCTCTGCGCCGGAACGTAATAGTGCTGGTGGTTTGCCATGACGGTGCTCCTTCCCTCAGCGGGCGCGCCCTGGGTCAACCGCCGAGGCCTGGGCGACGGGCGGGTGACGGGCGGTGATGTCGAACAAGGTGTAGGCCAGGGTCAGGTGCTTCACACCGGCAGGCAAGTCACGGTCGACGATGAAACGCACCGGCATCTCGATGCGCTCACCGGGCTGCAACACCTGCTGGGTAAAGCAGAAGCACTCGGTCTTGTGGAAATACGCTGCAGCCTCGGCCGGGGTGATGCTGGGGATGGCCTGGGCGCTCATCGGCCGGTCGGTGGGGTTGCGGGCAATAAAGATCATCTGGTTCACCGCACCCGGGTTCACCTGCAACTGGTCGGCGCTGGCGTAGAAGTCCCAGACCATGTCGCTGGCATTGGTGGACATGAACTGCACCCGCACCGACCGGGTTGTATCAGCCAGCTGGCTACCCTCGTACTGCCCGCCGGTCTTGCCATTGATACCAAAGGCCTTGCACATCACGTCGTAGAGCGGCACCAGGGCAAAGCCAAAGGCGAACATCACCACCGTCAGCATCAGCAGGCGCAGCACCAGGCGTTTGAGCGACAGGCCGTTCATGGCGATGGGTTACTCCACGTCAGGTGGCGTCTGGAAGGTGTGGTAGGGCGCAGGCGAGGGGACCGACCATTCCAGCCCCTCGGCCCCATCCCAGGGTTTGGCAGGGGCCGGCTCGCCGCCCCGTATGCACTTGATGACGATGAACAGGAAGAACACCTGCGTGGCGCCGAACAGAAACGCGCCAATCGAAGACACCATGTTGAAGTCGGCAAACTGCAGGTTGTAATCCGGAATACGCCGCGGCATGCCCGCCAGCCCGACAAAGTGCATGGGGAAGAAGGCCATGTTCATGCCGATGAACGACAGCCAGAAGTGCAGTTTGCCGAGGGTTTCGTCGTACATGTGGCCGGTCCACTTCGGCAGCCAGTAATACGCCGAGGCGAAGATGCCGAAAATGGCACCGGGTACCAGTACATAGTGGAAGTGCGCCACCACGAAGTAGGTGTCGTGGTACTGGAAGTCGGCGGGGGCGATGGCCAGCATCAACCCCGAAAAGCCGCCGATGGTGAACAGGATGACGAAGGCAATGGCAAACAGCATGGGCGTTTCGAACGTGAGCGAGCCTTCCCACATGGTACTGACCCAGTTGAACACCTTCACCCCGGTAGGCACCGCAATCAGCATGGTGGCGTACATGAAGAACAGCTCGCCCACCACCGGTATGCCCACCACGAACATATGGTGCGCCCATACGATGAAGGACAGGAACGCAATGGCGCCTGTGGCATACACCATGGAGGTGTAGCCAAACAGCGGCTTGCGGGAAAACGCCGGGATGATCGAACTGACCGCGCCGAAGGCCGGCAGGATCATGATGTACACCTCGGGGTGGCCAAAAAACCAGAACACGTGCTGGAACAGCACCGGGTCACCGCCACCGGCAGCGCTGAAGAAGCTGGTGCCGAAGTGGATGTCCATCAGCATCATGGTCACCACGCCGGCCAGCACCGGCATCACCGCGATCAGCAAAAATGCGGTAATCAGCCAGGTCCACACGAACAGCGGCATCTTCATCAGGGTCATGCCCGGTGCACGCAGGTTGAGGATGGTGGCAATCACGTTGATTGCCCCCATGATCGAACTGATCCCCATCAGGTGGATGGCGAAGATGAAGAAAGTGACACTGGCCGGTGCATAGGTGGTGGACAAGGGCGCATAGAAGGTCCAGCCAAAATTCGGCCCGCCGCCAGGGGTGAACAGGGTCGAGACCAGCAACAGGAACGCCGCCGGCAGCAGCCAGAAGCTGAAATTGTTCATGCGCGGCAGGGCCATGTCCGGGGCGCCGATCATCAGCGGGATCATCCAGTTGGCCAGCCCCACGAAGGCGGGCATCACTGCACCGAACACCATGATCAACCCGTGCATCGTGGTCATCTGGTTGAAGAAGGCCGGCTCCACGATCTGCAGGCCGGGCTGAAACAGCTCGGCGCGGATCACCATGGCGAACGAGCCACCCAGCAGGAACATGGTGAAGCTGAACCACAGGTACAGGGTGCCGATGTCCTTGTGGTTGGTGGTGAGCACCCAGCGCATCAGGCCCTTGGCCGGCCCATGCGCATGGCCTTGGGCGTGGTCATCGATCACTGCACTCATGTCCTGTCTCCTGCAACCTGTGGGTCGCCAAGGCCCCGGCGGTTCATTGCGCTTGCGCTTGCTTGAGGGCCAGCACATCCTGCGGCGTGACCATGTCGCCCTTGTTGTTGCCCCAGGCGTTGCGCTCGTAGGTGACCACCGCCGCAATGTCCACTTCGGAGAGCTGCTTGCCAAACGCCGCCATGGCAGTGCCCGGCTTGCCGTTGAAAACAATATTGAGGTGGCCTTCCTTGGGCCCGGTGGCAATTTTGGAGCCCTTCAGCGCCGGGAACATCGGCGGCAAGCCCTGGCCCTCGGCCTGGTGACAGGCCACGCAGGTGGTGTGGTAGACCTTGTCGCCGCGCGCCACCAGTTCGTCCAGCGTCCACTGCTTGCTGGTCAGTTCCTTGAGCTTGGCCGCGTCGGCCTTGCGCTCACTCAGCCAGGTGTCGTAATCGGCCTGGGACTTCACCTCCACCACCACCGGCATGAAGCCGTGGTCCTTGCCGCACAGTTCGGTGCACTGGCCACGGTAGATGCCGGGCTTGTCGATGCGGGTCCAGGCCTCGTTGACGAACCCGGGTATGGCGTCGCGCTTGACGGCAAAGGCGGGCACCCACCAGGAATGGATGACATCGGCAGCCGTCACCAGAAAGCGCACCTTGACACCCACCGGCAACACCAGGGGCTGGTCCACTTCGAGCAGGTAATGTTCGTCCTTGGGGGCGTTGTTGTGAATCTGCTCGGCAGGGGTGGCCAAGTTGCTGAAGAACTCCACGTCCTGGCCCAGGTACTTGTAGTGCCACTTCCACTGGTAGCCGGTGACCTGGATATCGATGTCCGAGTCGCTAGCGTCGTAGATATGCAGCAGGGTGCGCGTGGCCGGGATGGCCATCGCCACCAGAATCAGGAAGGGGATGACCGTCCACAGGATCTCGACCCGGGTGTGCTCATGGAACTGCGCCGGCTGCTGGCCGGTGGAACGGCGGTGCAGCACCATGGACCAGAACATCGCGCCGAACACCACCAGGCCGATGATCACGCAGATCCAGAAAATGGTCATGTGCAGGCTGAAGACGGCGTTGGACACTTCCGTCGCCCCAGGGTGCATGTTCACGGTCCAGGCCGCATTGGCCCGCCCCAGAACCGACCACAACAGCAGACCCATCCACGCAGATGGATGTCGCATCATTGCGGGTTCCCCTACTTGTTCTTGTTTTTCCGGAGGCAGGGCCTGCGGCAAGAGGGAACGGCGGTCAAGACTGCCTGGCTTCGACGACCGAGCCCCAGCTGAAAGCAGTCGGGCCTCATCAACGAATCACGTTCTACGGGAGTATAGACAGCAGCCGATGGGCCGCAACGAAGGCCCGGCCCGTCGAGGGGTGCTCAGCCCGTATCCCATGTGCCTGAAGGCCTGAAGCCCGGTGGTTGGCCCTGTATATGCTGAGCGAAACGCAGATTGGATCCCTTTATAACAAATGAATCTTAAGTATTTTGAATATCCAGCTAAGTTAGTGTCTTCCGTTTGAAACGTTTTGTCCCTGGAGTTGTCATGAACATCGCTGCTGTACGCGAGCAGGTGAGCCAAGCCCATCAACATGAAGGCCAGACCGGCCAGCTGAAACAGCGCCTGGCGCTGCAACTGCCGCACCTGCACCCCTCCATCCAGCTGCCGGAGCAGGACGCCCAAGGTACGTTGGCGCGCTTCGTCGGTGCCTACATCGACCAGGTGCCGGAGCTGCTGGAGGCCGCCCACGAGGTCGCCCGTGAGGCTGGCATCGAATCGCAGATCAAACCCGTATTGAAAATTGCAGAAGCGTATTTCCTGCAGCCACCCAGCGTGATGCAGGGGCATGTGGGCCTGGACTGCCTGCTGGACGAAGCCTACCTGGCGCACCGCCTGGTGGAAGAGGTCAATGACCTGTACATCCGCCACTTCCAGCAGCCGCTGATCCCGGTCGACACCACCGTGGCCAACCTGATCGCCCACCAACTGATCGGCGAGGCCTTCGCCAACCAGCTGGACGAAGTGGTGCACCACTCGGTAGACGAGATGCTGGATGACGAAAGCTTTGCCGCAGAGTCGGTGGAAAGCTACCGCGACAAACTCAGCAGCCCGGAAACCGGCGCCGCCTGGAAGCGCTGGCCGTGCCTGTCGCGCCAACTGGGCGTGGAACTGGGCCAGCCGGCCTGAGCCATCGCCCCCCTGCTGGCTGGCCCTTGGCGGTGTTACCCGCCAAGGGCCAGCCCACAGCTAGGCCCCAACACCTGCGGTAGTGCGCAAGCGCCCCTCCACCCGCCGCTTCAGGCGCCTGTGCTCGATGCGCAGCCGCGAGCCATTGGCTGCATTGCTGCGGCTCCAGTCTTCGAGCAGTTCCAGGCATGAGTGGTCGATGTAGCTGAGGTTGCCCAGGGGCACATGCAATGTTGTGCCTGCCGGTACGCTGTCCAGCACCTTGGTCAACGCCGGCACCTTCAGGAAGGTGGCCGCGCCGCTGAGCCGCAGCTCCATATGGCCGATCTTGGGCAGGCTCACCAGGTTGATCTTCAGCCGCGCGGCCTTGAAGGCCAGCTTCAGCAAGGTCAGGGCAAAGCCCAGCAGCACGCCGGTGAGCAGATCGGTGAAGATGATCGCCAGCGCGGTTGCCGCGTAGGTGAACATCGGCATGCGCCCATAACGCCCCAGGCCGCGGAACGCCTTGAAGTCCACCAGCTTGACCCCGGTGAACACCAGTACCCCAGCCAGGCTGGCGACGGGGATCTGTTGCAGCACACTGCTCAGCACCACCACGAAGGCCAACAGCCAGATGCCGTGCAGAATCGCCGAGGCCCGTGTTTGGGCACCTGCCTGCACATTCGCCGAGCTGCGCACGATCACCCCAGTCATTGGCAGCGCCCCCAGCACACCACACAGCATATTGCCGATGCCTTGGGCGGACAGCTCGCGGTCGAAGTCCGAACGCTGGCCGCTGTGCATGCGGTCCACGGCCGCAGCCGAAAGCAGCGTTTCGGCGCTGGCGATAAAGGCCAGGGCGAAAGCGGCCACCAGCAGGGCAGGGTCAGCCAGCTTCATCAGGTCATCGGGGCGTATCCAGTCGATCGCTTCCGACAGGTCGGCGGGCACCTGCACACGGTTGACCGGCAGCGCCAACCACATGCTGATGGCAGTCATCGCCGTCACCCCCAACAACGCCCCGGGGATGAACCGCAAGCGCTGTGGCCGAAACCGCTCCCAGCCCCACATGATGAGGATGGTGCCCAGGCCCAGGGCACCGGCTTGCCAACCCATGCCGGCGCTTTCCAGCGGCAGGGCAGCGGCCACCGTTGCCGGGAACTCCAGCAGGTTCTGCAGGCCCGAAGGCTGGGGCGCTGTGTCGAACATCACATGCACCTGCGACAGCACGATCAGCACGCCGATGCCCGCCAGCATGCCGTACACCACAGCAGGCGCCGTAACCCGGAACCAGCAACCCAGGCGCAGCCGCCCGGCCAGCAATTGCAATACCCCCGCCAGCAGCAGGATCGGCCCGAGCATGGCCATGCCATGCTGGCGCACCAGTTCGAACACCAGCACCGCCAAGCCTGCAGCGGGCCCGCTCACCTGCAGCGGCGAGCCGGCCAGAAACCCAACGACGATGCCACCGATGATGCCGGTGATCAGCCCCTTGGCTGGCGGCATGCCCGAGGCGATCGCGATACCCATGCACAGCGGCAACGCCACCAGGAAGACCACCACCGAGGCCAGCAACTCACGCGGCAGGGCCGCTTTCAGCTGTGTAATGTTCACCGTATTTCTCCTTTCTCGATCACATGGCCATTCCGCTGGCCATGGGCACGTTTGGGCCCCGACATGCGCGCAGGCGCGGGCTGCCAGCAGACAATGCCGGCACGCCAGTCAGGGAATTCAAGGCAGCCGAAGGCCGCGCCGCACGCCCGCAGGGTGCAGCCGGCTATTCAAGGCTCAGGGGTGTCAGGGTCGCTTAGTAGCGGCCTCTCGGAGTAGCGCAGGGGACGGGCTCGCCGGCCGCCAGGGGCATGAAGCTGTCGCTGGCCGCGTCATAGGCTTCGATCTTGCTGGTTTCGATGTCGTAGACCCAGCCGTGGATATACAGCTGGCCTGCGGCAAGGCGCGATGCCACCGAGGGGTGCGTGCGCAGGTGATGCAGCTGGGCGATGACGTTTTCCCGGGTCAGCACCTGCATGCTTTCGTGCTCACTGCCACACGAGCAGTTGTTCTCTACAACCGTGCGGGCCACCTCGGCATGGCGCAGCCAGGCGCCAACGGTCGGCATCTTGGTCAGCGACTGGGGGTTGAGCACGGCGCGCATGGCGCCACAGTCGGAGTGGCCACAGATGATGATGTGGTGCACTTTCAACGCCATCACGGCGTATTCGATGGCGCTGGATACACCGCCGTTCATCTGGCCATAGGGCGGCACCACGTTACCGACGTTACGGGTCACGAACAGGTCGCCGGGCGAGCTCTGGGTGATCAGCTCGGGGACGATGCGCGAGTCGGCACAGGTAATGAACATGGCGCGCGGTGTTTGCGCCGTGGCGAGCTTTTTGAACAGCTCTTGCTGCTCGGGGAAGACATCATGGTGAAAGCGCAGGAAGCCGTCGACGATGTGCTTGAGGGCAGCATCGGCGCTTTCCGCGGGGACCTGCGGTACGGCCTTGGATGGGTCCTTTACGGGCATGATTCATCCTCTTGACGGTGAGTAGGTAAACCCAGTTTACCGGTGAAAGATTCTGGCTATGCAGGGATTTAGATGACAGGCATTTGCCATAAATCACAGTCGGTGTGGACTGATTTCCTACGCTAGCGGGGAAAACTTAACTGAAACTTAATTCGGAGGCTCTAGAACGGCTGTTCCAGACGGAAAGGCGGGATGTCGATGGTAGCAAAAAAGCATCAAGTGACAAGCATCATTACTGTAATTATTTACTGCAATGAGTGAGGCTGGGGTTAGCTAACCCCCAGCGTTCATTTCGGTGAGCGGTCCCACACCAGCCACGGCCTGACCACCTCATTCAGTTGCACCCGGGGTATCGTACCGAAATACCGGCCGTCGAAAGACAACCGGCTGTAGTCGGAGAGCATCAGCACTTCGCCGTCGGCCAGGCGAAAATGCGCCGATGACGGGCGTGGCATGCTGCGCCCGCTTGGGTCCTTGGCCAACAGCTGGCTGCGCAGTTGCAGTTGGCCGTTGACGCTGACGCCAGCGTCGGCAATCAGCACCTCGTCGCCCGCCTCAGCGACCAGGCGCTTGATCATGTGCATGTAGCCGCCGGGGCATGAACCCCCGCTGAGGTAGCCGCGCGTATGCGCCAGGTCGAACAGGGGCAATTGGGGAGGGCAGAACATCACCAGGTCACCCTTCTCCGGTGCCTTGTCGACCACCCAGTAGATACCCGGTGGAAAGCTGCTGGTGACGTTGATGCGGGCCCCGCTGTGCATGGCCAGCGCAGACAGCAGCAAGGCCAGGATGCCCAGCAGCGCAGCCACGCTCAGCGGTCGCTTCATGCCGATGGTGCCGTCTCCCGCAGGTCGATGGTGCGGTCGCTGTCACGCGGCGCCGGTACCTTGGCGCGGGCGGTGAAGATAGGGTCCTGGAAGTACAACGGCTGCTTGCCGTAGAACGCCGGGAACCCTGCGCAGTACACCACCATGTCGCCGGCCTCCTGAATGTTACCGCTGCTGTCCTTGCGAGGGCCGGGCATGCGCAGGGCTTCGTCGGTGGTCAGCAGCGGCCGCTGCACTTCCTGGATGGTGCGCGAGACCTGCCCCAGCAGCGCGCTTGAGCGGCGCCCGCTGGTGGTGACCTGTTCCTTGACGATGGTCGTCTGGCCGGTGAGCTTGGACAGGTGTTCTGCGGTTTCCACCCGGTTTGGCGGGTAGGCGTTCTGGATATGGCAGTTGGAAGTGATGCTCTCGTTCTGCCCGTAGAATTCCTGCAGCTGCGACAAATCCTGAATGATCAGGTAGCACTTGATGCCATAACCGGCCACGAACGCCAGCGACTCTTGCATGATGTCCAGCTTGCCCAGGCTCGGGAACTCGTCGAGCATCATCAGCAAGCGGTGCTTGTAATGCGCTTTGGGGCGCCCGTCCTC
Organism: Pseudomonas sp. NBRC 111119; assembly: GCF_001320125.1. NCBI lineage: Bacteria > Pseudomonadati > Pseudomonadota > Gammaproteobacteria > Pseudomonadales > Pseudomonadaceae > Pseudomonas > Pseudomonas sp. NBRC 111119. Next base: position 42,522 of record NZ_BCAV01000042.1, on the reverse strand, counting down.
GAAGTCCATCTTGTCGGCCAGCAGGCGCACGATCATGTTTACCAGGATGCGCACCAGCGGGCGCAGGCGGGCCTTGTCGTTGGGCTGGGTGATGATGAACAGGCTGACGGGGTCGTCGTGGTTCATCAGGTCACGGATCTTGAATTCCGAACGGGCGACGTTGCGGGCCACGATCGGGTCGCGGAACAGCGAGAGGTACGACTTGGCAGTGGACAGCACCGAGCCTGCCTCTTCGGCCGGGCGGTCAAGCATGTCCCGGGCTGCAGAGCCCACCAGCGGGTGGTTCTCGCCATCGAGGTGGCCGTAATGGGTCATCTCCTCCCAGAGTTCGGCAATGGGCCGGCTGGGGTCGGCGAGCATGGCATCGAGCATCGGCAGGCTGGCGAAACCGCCTTCGTCCTGCGCTCGGTAGCATAGGTGCAAAATGCAACCAACCAGCATGGCCTGGGAAGTCTTCTGCCAGTGGTCGTTGAGGCCCTTGCCGTCCGGGTCGACAATCAGCGTGGCCAGGTTCTGTACATCACCCACCTCGAACTCGGTGCCCAGGCGGATTTCCTCGAGCGGGTTCCAGCCAACGCAGCCGTTGGCCGTGGCGGGCTCGAAACGCAGCACCCGGTTGCCCGCGTGTTTCTGCCGCCAGCCGGCAGTCAATGCCCACAGTTCGCCCTTGAGGTCGGTGATCACGGCGCTGTGTTTCCACGACAGCAGCGTTGGGATCACCAACCCTACGCCCTTACCGCTACGGGTGGGTGCGAAGGTGAGGATGTGTTCAGGGCCGTTGTGGCGCAGGTAGTGCAGCTTGTTGCGCTTGTCCAGCCAGGCGCCCACATACACACCTTCGTCGGCCAGCAGGCCGGCGCTTTCGATGTCCTTGCGCTCGCCCCAGCGGGCCGAGCCGTGGAGGAAGGCGTTGGCCTGGGCGCTGTTGTTGGTGATCATGCGTATCACCACCACCGTGACCAGGCCAATGCCCGCCACCAGTACCCCCATGGAGCCCGCACGCATCAACGCGTCCTGTTGTTCGACCGACCACCGGGCGGCCCACACCAGAATCATCCAGGGCGCATACACCCCGTTGAGGTTCGGCCCCAGAGCTGCGTGATAGCCGAACTGATAGGCGAAGAACTGGGTGGCCGTGGCCAGCCCTGCGATCAGAAACGCGATGGCCAGCAACGCCTGCCAGCGGCTGGCGCCATTGCGTTTTCCGCCACGGATCTGCGGCCCGACGGCATTGTTGTGTTTCATGGATGGGCTCCGTGAACGTTAGGGTGACTGTTAAGGGCGGTAGGGCTCACGGCGTGGTTGTCCGGCCGCGGCTCAGTTCTGGGGTCAGGCTGCGACGCTGAGCTTCGGTCAGGCTGCGCTCGGCCTGGCGCTGCAGGCTCCACTGCTCGACCAGCTCAGGCTGCTCGGCGCGCAACTGACGCGCGGCCATCTCTTCGATACGTGGCGTATACAGGCCCATGCCATGGTGCAGGTCTTGCACCCGCTCCAGACGCGCCTGCAATTGCTGCAGGCGTGCCTGGCAGCGCTGGTTCGCCTGCTCCCAGGCAGCGCGGGTGGACGGCAGGGCGATCATGCCAGGGCGCAACGCCAGGCTTTGCTGCAGTTGCGCCTGCTGGCGGTCGAGCATGTTTTCCAGGCGTTGTTCCAGCGCGCCCGCCTGGTCAGCTTTCTGCTCGACCAGTTCGCCGAGGGCCTGGTCATAGCGAGCCTGCACCGAACTGCCCTGCAGCAGCGCGGCCTGCTCGGCGGCCAATGCCTGGGCCTGGGCCTCGAGACCTTGGCCGGCATCGTCTGCCGGCGGGTTGATGGGGGTCGGCATCTTCATCAGACACTCCTCATATCAGAAACAGATAACCGGCTTTTGCCATGGGTATGCGAATCAGCCACAGCGCCACGAGGTGCAGTGGGTAGTAGGCGTAGAACAGCCAGCGCCAGCGCGGCAGGTTCGGCCGAATGCCACGCGCCAGCAGCACGATGGGCAACGCAGCCATGGCCCAGGCATTGCCGTTGATATAGGTCAGCGCTGCCAGCGACAGCACCGCACCCAGTGCGGCAAAAGCATTAGGCCGCCGAACGAACCACGTTGTGCACACGCCCAGCAACACGGCGGGCCACCAGAACTCGACCAGCGCGCCCCCTACCAGAAACACCAGCAGCGCCAGGCCCCAGGCCCAGCGCTGCCCGGCCAGCGCGCGCTCGCAGGCGGCCAGGGTGAGGGTGATGACCAGCAAGGCGAACAGGATGTTCAACGGGTAGTAGCCGTACCACAACCCGCCCAAGGCAATGAATGGGGGCGTAGCGAGCAGGCCAAAGATCAACAGACGCCATGCGGTACGTCGGTGCGCGCCGGCCTGCCAGCTGTTCGGCCGGCCCAGGTTGTAACCCAGGATGATCACGAACAGCGGCATGGCGATGCGCCCCGCCTCGAACAGGTAGGGGAGCGTTTCGTTGAACAGGTACTTGTTGATGTGATCGCCGGTCATCAGCAGCAGGGCGAGCCATTTCAGGGTTTGAAGGGTGCCCTCAGCCAGCAGCGGGCGAGGGGCAAGCACAGTCTCATGCACCTGCCGCCCTGCAACTGTCCTGGCCAAATCTAGCTCGGTCACCGACGCATTGCCTGGCCCAGCCCCGTGTCCAACTCTAATTTCGGCGCTGCATTACGAGCGACCTCACCGATGCCTTTCTCATTTACGATGGCTGTACTCTTGCCCACCTGGAAGTTGCGGTTGGCATCGACGTCACGACGGTCATGGATGACAAACTGGTCGGTTTGCCCAACTTTCTGCAAGATGTGATGTTCGTCCATCCCAACCACCATCCCGCTGGTAGCCTTGCGACCGGTTTGCGATGCTTCGCCAACACTGGCAGACGGGTTGAGGCTGCGAGCCTTTTCCTCCATTGCCTTGAATGAATCGCCGCGCTGTTGGGCAAGAGGGTCTTGTTGCTGCCCTTGCAAGGCGCCATTGGGTACGGGTACTGGCTGCAGCTTCATACCTTCGATGTAGCTGGCATTTGGCCTCGATGCCTTCAGGTCACCGGACAGGCCAGATACCTGGCCCTGTGCGACGGCGGCCCTTTCAGCCTTCAGCTGATCTATCTGGTCCATGCCTTCGTCAACGGCCTGTTTGCGCGTATCGATGCCTACGAAGCGTGCGGTGGCAGAAAGTGCATTCTGGCCCAATGTCTTGAGGTTGGCACTCAGGTCTTCAAAACCTCTGGACACGCTGCTACGGCTAAGCCGATCGTCGTTTTCGAAGACTACACCGCGGCCGTTGGTTTCATGCTCGAAAGGCCTGCTCTGACGATCAAAGACATTGATGGTGCCTCGCTCCAGCGGGAACGGGGTATTATTGATGGTTTCGTATACACCGTCCTTGCCTTGGGTGAATGCCTTTTCACCTTTCAGCAGCCGAGAGTCGATCAGCGCTGCTTCAACCTTTTGTGGGTCTTTGATCAATTGGTTGTACTGTTCGACTCGCTTGACGTCTTCCTGCTGCATGGGTTTCAGCTCGATGCCTGCCGACTGCAGACGCTCGTACATCACAGCCAGAGGGCCAGCAGCGAGCACGTCATTCTGATACCCACCGCCCACCTGCGAATGCGCACCCGCGAACTTGATCTCCTCAATCTTTGAGTTGTCATCGTTGCGCAGGGCACTGGTCAGCTTGAAGGTGTCACGGTACTCGTTCATCGCCACCAAGTGGGTGGTAGAGTCAACGTTCTTGCCGATTTCCAGGTTTTTACCCAAGTGTGTATCGGTGTTGGACAACCCGTCAGTGGCGACGGTGTCGAAGATACCCAGCTTGTTGACATGGGCTTGGCCAGGTGGAATCAGAAAGTCCCCGGTAGGCTTCCCTTGCCCGTCCAATTTCGGCACACCGCTATCAATGAACTTGTTGGCCAGTGCGCGAGACTGGGAGGCGCCCCGGCTGAACCCGACAATATTCACATCAACCTGCTGGTCGGGATATTTGTTGTGAAACGCCACAATTGCATCGTAGGCTTGGTCGACACGCTCTTGCGCGCCCCGTCCGGTAGCACCCTCGATTAGTGACCGCCCGGAGGTCTGCGACTGGCTGCCAACACCGTCGAAGTAGATTTTCTCTGACTGGCCGGAACGTGCCTGGGCATCGTACTGCTGCGGGGTATGCCCCGAGTTGCGCGCCAGGTTGGTCCCTTGGGCGGTATCCAGGTCGAATAGGCGCGCAACGTTGGTCTGCGTACCCTCAGGGGTGTTCAGGTCTTTGTTGTTGCCGGTGCCGTCGAAGTACACCGTGAAACGCTTGGCATCACTCATATCATGTCCCTATGGTTCTTGCCGATAGCGGTACTGGGTGCCCAGTACCGTTTCCAACAATCTTCAGGCGCCTGGTTTGTTCAGGGTTGCAATCAAGTCGTGAACGCCATCGCCGGCACTGCTGATGTAGTTACGAAGAAACGCTTTGTCCATGTCCAGCAGCGGTGAGCCTTTAAGAGATTCAGTTGTGGCGCGCACGGCCAGTGCCCCAAAACTTTCAGCCATGTCAGCGACACTCTTGCTACGGTCTGCAGGGTTTTCATAAGGCTTTTTGTACCACGTGGCAATCTGGTACTCGACGTTCTGGGCTTCCAGTGCCTGGTTCAGATGCTGGGCCAGCGCGAACAGTGATTCACGTGCCAGCGTGGGATCAACCCCCGCTTCTTTCAGTACCACTTCAGCCCGTTTACCCGCCGCGCCCACCAAATCTTCATGGGTGTAGCCTTGCATGGGTGGGAAGACGCCCTCAGGCAGCTTCATACCTGGGGTGTAGGGTTGATACTGGCCTTGATTGTCTTGCATGGAAATCTCCTTGGCTTGAAGTAGAGATGAGGTGGCGGGCGAGAGCGCGCAGGCGCCCAGCGCCAGCGGAATGAGCAGGCTCATCCGCACTCGCGTCCAATGATGCTTGGTAAAGCGACAGGCAACGCCAACAATGGACGTACTGACGCCATGGGTTCTAATCATTCATCCTCCCTGCCACCGCCTATAGGCGGTTCCCTGGTTAAAAACGCTGCACGGTCGGGCCCGGCTAACGTGAAACAAAGAATATCGACAAAACTGTGGCCAGGGGCCACTAATCGACCGCACCTGATTTAGCCAGGTTCAACGTTACGATCAGGCCCATGCACGCCATTTCCGGCTGCGTGACTGATCCGCCCTCGGCATGCCTCCAGTACAAGAGGGTGGCCCGAGTGCATACTGCATGGGTACGATCAGGCGCCTTGATTGTTCAAGGTGATAATCACATCGCGCACGGCTTCGCCTGCAGCACCGATATAGCCCTTGTAGAATTCCCGGCCTTCGTGAAGCAGTGGCGAACCCGCCAATGACTCAGACGCTGCCTCAACGGCGGCCGACCCATACTCTTCACTCATGGCCTTGACACTTCTAGCACGCGCTTGAGGATCGTCATAAGGTTTCTGGTACCAGCTCGATACCTGATACTCCACCCCCTCACGCTCAAATTTTTCATTCATGTGAGTCGCCAATGCGATCAGAGATTCCCGCGCCAAAGTAGGATCGACAGCATGCGTCTTCAGGTAAGCCTCGACGCGTACCTGCGCAGCGGCGATCAGATCAGCATGGGTATAACCCTGCATGGGTGGGAACACGCCATCAGGCAACTTCATGCCTGGGGTGTACGGTTGGTATTTGCTCTGGTTTTCTTGCACGGAAATCTCCTTGGCGTGAAGCGCAGATGACGTGAGAGGCAGGAGCAAACAGGCTCCAAGGATTAATGAGCCCAGCGCATTCAGGCGTAGCGGTGGCCGGCTTCTCTGGATACCGATCAAACTAACCGCCAGGACGCGAATATTCGAAAGGGCGATAGAGGGGTTCATGCTAGCTGGTGTTTGGAGCTGATTCACAGTGATTCCCTGATTAGTCGAAGGCTGTTTGGCGATTCATGGCTTCCTTCAATGGCACCTTTAGGAAAATCCAAATTCTTGTTATTCCCGGCGCCCTCGGATTACACGTTAGAGCGTAGCGCTTTACGTATGTCATCTACTTATGAACGCCACTTAAACTAGACGCTTCTCCGACTCCATTACTGGATAGATTGAGTGTTTCAATAAGCGCCTGAACGCCAGCACCAGCACTAGCTAGATATCGACGTATAAGGCGTCATCCATATGTTTTAAGGGAGAGTTAATCAGCGACTCTCCTGCCGCCCTTACCGCATAAGCATTAAACTCTTTAGCCATAGCATTAACGCTTTCGGCGCGCGCCGAGGGGTCATCATAAGGTTTCTGATACCACGTAGAAACTTGATAGTCCACGTTCCGTGTATTGAAGGCTTTATTCAGATGATTAAATAGATCAAATAGCGTTTCACGTGCGAGCGTTGGATCAATGTTACTCTCCTTCAGGACCACGTCTACTTCTTGGCAAGCGGCCGTCGCCAGTTCCTCATTGGTGTAACCAGGCATCGGAGGGAATACGCCTTTAGGTAGTTTCGAATCAGTGCGGGTATCGGGCATGACGGTTTCCATATTTTGAAGGGCAAAAGAGGTAGCGGGCAGCACCAAGCAAGCTCCAATCAAGAAAGCTACAAGGGATCTCAAGCACACATGGGACCATCGTTTGAGATGCTGAAGACCCTTCAAAGCAGCGATTGTGCGTGCATTGCCCATTACACCGTTCAATTTATCTCCTTAGCCTAAAACTGGGAGGGGCAACCAGGCGTAAGCGCCGTCGAAACGACGCCTGCTCACAGCGGCATACGTCGTAAGTAGTATCGGGCTTTCCAGCCACCGGCCCGATAAAAGCAACGATGCTCGTCCTCTTCTCGGCGCCAGTACCACTCCAAAGTCATCACCTGCCCCCCATGACAAGCCCGCGAGGCACATAAGATGACGTTGCAGCAGGTTGTGTTGTAACAGCCTGCGGCTGTGCAGTGGCCTTTGCTGCAGTCGTCGTCTCAACCGCCGCGGCCGGCGTTTCGCTGGGGGCGCCGGAGAACACTGCGCCTTGCGCCACCTGCTGTGTAGCAAAGCGCTCATCCAGCCAGTCAGCCCACCAGGCCGCGCGGCGCATTACCTGCTGACGATAGCGGGCGTTGATTGTGGGCGTGCGCGAGTGATAGTTGGCCACCCGCGTCCACAAGTCACCACGGTCGTTGCGCACATGGCCGCGCAAGCGCCAGGCGGCCAGTTCGTAAGCGTAGCAACCGCCTTGCTCGACGTCCTGCGGGGTGATGCCATAACGCGAGAGCTCGCGCAGGTAGCTGGTATTGAACTGCATGGGGCCCACGTCGTAGGTGCCGTTGGTGTTGCGCACCCACTGGCCCGGCTTACCGCCTTCCTGGGCCGCGACTGCCAGCACGATGTTCACGGGCAGCTCATATTTCACAGCTGCCATGATGGAACAGACGACTGGCTCATCCAGGGGCGGTAATACCGGAGGGACGTCGATCGGCATGACGGCAGGCCCTAGATCACTTTGCCGAATTTTTTGTTGATCTTCTTGGTCGCGTCGGGGTCAGCGTGTGGGCAACTGTCGAGGAACGACTGGCGGGCATCCGCCGTGCGATCCAACCTGATCTTGCCTCTCTTCTTTTTGACGATGTTGAAATAGTCGGCAACTGGGCCATCGCAGTTTTCCACCACGCCAGCCCCTTTCAACTTGCCGAACATGCACAGCACTGTTTCGCACGGGTCGCCTGCCTGAGCAGGTACTACCACAGCCAAACTACAGGCAAACACAGCACACGCAAGATATTTCTGAGCGATCATATCGAACTCCTTGTTAGACTTTATCCTGTTTGCTGTCGCGGAATTGTGCGACTTCATCGCCGGGGTCAAAGCTCTTGCTACTCGAGCCCTTGTTTGAGTTACCACTGGTTGTGGCTTGGGCGATTTCAGCAGCCAGGCGACCACCCAATGTTTGGCTGCTGCGTGCCTGAGCCATACGGGCCATGCCAGAGACCAGGTTCGCGCCGGTATCTAGGGCCACGCGCCCGGCGGTACTCATCCGAGACCCGCCGCCCTTGGCATCTGAGCCCGATTTGGCGCCGCTACCATCACCTCCGTTGCCAGCCTTGGCTAGGCTCGCGGCGCCTGTCGAGTGGCTACCTCCCGACGATGAATCTGATGACGACGGGCCACCGCCAGAATCGCCGCCGCCAGATCCGGAATCACTACCTGATTCTGAGCCTCCGCCGCCCATAGCAGCAGCCGACATCATGCCTCCGCCCTCGCTCCCACCCGATGAGGCACCGGCGACACCCATAGCGCTGCCAAGGGGCGTCGAGCCACCTCCACCTCCGCCGCTACTACCACTGTCTCCGCCGCCGCCACCACCACCACCACCACCACCACCACCACCAAGCATGCCAGTCATGCGCGAGGCGATATCAGTCCCATTTGCCACATTCGATTGCGCACCCTTGAAGGCGGAAAAAAGTGCATTTGCTCCACCCATTGCATTGGATACGCCAGAAGCGGCCGCCGAGGCCCCACCACTGACTGCCGATACAGCAGCTGATGCGGCCATGGTGGCGGCGCTCGCCAGAGTTGCGATACCTAACGTGTTACCGATACCGCCGCCGCCAACACTTGAGCCATTAATGATCCCAGCCAGCAGAGGAGGAATTTTCGAAACCAAAGACATGAGAATAACGCAGCATACCAATAACGCCGCCATGGGTTTCAGGTTGCCCGTATCGGCCTCGCCCCCGAGTGATGCGTAATATTGCTCCAAAAACGTTTTTCCAACGGAAAGCAATAGCAACATCGCGAGAATCTGGACAGCCATCCCCAGCACAGTCTTGAAATAGTTGATGGCCATGTCTGACGTCCAGCGACTACCACCAAACCCAAGAAAAAAGATACCCGCGTAAGCCAAAATCCATGCAGAAATAATAAGCATGAGCATGTTAACGGCGATGACCACCAACACCATTAATATACCAAGCCCCATCAACATGGCCGCTAAACTGGTAGCCAACTTGGTCGGCCACACAGAAATATTGTCTACAATTTTGGAAAATATCTCGAAACCCATCTGTACAATTTCAGATGGGCTCAGGCCAAACTTATCGTCATAAAGCGGAAGTCCGCCTGCTTTGGACCCCAGTTTTGAAAGCGACTTCATGAGCGAGTCAGCAAATTTAGGACCATTCTCCAACAGCCAGAAATAAAAACCAACAAACATGATGAAGCGCAGCATCTCTGCGAAAAATTCGCCGATATCAGCTTTGCGCAACGCCATCATGCCGAAGGTCCAAACCATGCTGATCACAGCCAATGTCCAGAACAACCGGGTTGCAGCGTCATGAATAACGTCCCTCCAACCCTTCGCCGCTTGGCTGTAGCGATGCAGAATCGAATCGAAAAAACCGACGTCAGGGGTGCCGGCCGCATTTGCATGCACCGCCGTAAGTATCAGACACAGACCTAACAGATAGGGCAGCGCGCCCGAGATATCATGCTTGAGTTTCATATTCGCCAGTCAGTTCGATTAGAAGGTCTCGGGCTTTCGATATTGATAACCGCCCCGTGTCATGCATCGTTCAGCCAGTGACTCCCGAGTTTTCCCCGCACGCAGCGCATTAATATACGCAGCGGTGCACGTCGCGCTACTAGCTTCGATCATTTCATCTTTATCCTCGAAACAGCCGCTGAGCAGCACTGCAGTCAGCAGCGCCACCCAGCGGTATTTCGTCATGAAGGGTTGAGTATTCAACGCGTCATGCACCCTTCCATCAACTTCTCGCGCTTGTCGTTGGACGGTAAACTGCGGATGTGGTCAGGCTGACAGTTTTTGTCGTTGACTACATATTGCTCATCATTACCACACGCGCTCAGTGCGAGCACAGCTGCCACAAGGGTCAATGGGTAGGCGATAATTTTATACATGATGTTTTCCTTACCAAACTTCAGGGGTTGATTTTCTGTAACTACCGCTCGTCATGTTTCTTTCAGCGGCCTTCTCACGGGCATCCTGATCCTGCTTCGCTGCGGCTTGCGCCGCAAGGGCGTTTTGCTGCGCAATCATCAAACCGCGGATTTGCAACAGCTGATTGGCTTGCTGACTGGCCAATTGGTTGGCGTATTGGATGGCTTTCACTTGACCGTCCGCGGTGGACGCCGCGGCCTGCAACCGCTCAAGTTGACGCGCATCCGATTTAAGATTCTGCTGTTGTTGTTCAATACCTTTGAACATAGCAGCATTTGCTTCTTTGATTGAATCAGACTGCAGGTCTTCATTTCGTTCCAGTGCAGCCCTGTCTTCAGCCGAGCAGCCAGTGGACTGGTAGCAGGGCGAGCTTCGATAGTAGCCGATGTTCTGGAACTTATCGAGGTACGAGTCCAGGCTGCCCGCCTGCGAGGTATAATAATTCAACATGTCCTGGGCAGACATCAGCTTATTAATGGTCGAGTTAGCCTGATCCCATATGTAAGCCGCTGGCGCCACTGTATTTTGGATCATGTTCTCATATTGTTGCAGCTGCTTTTGATACTGCTGAATTTGCATGGCATATTCTTCAGCCTGTTTCACAGTCTGTACGACAGCCTCCATGGAGGTGATTTTGCTGAGTGCGACATTCGCACCATCAATCACTGGAATACCCGCGTATGCCTGCACCGTGAGCCCAACGCCTGCCAGCAGACTCAGAGCAGGTTTAAGATACGTACATTTGATCATGGTCCTCTCCTTGTACGTGCTTATCAGTAATCAAACGCTTGATACGGCTTGGAGAACGTCAGGTCTTTGGTCACCATCACATTGAAACGGAACCCTGGACGCACCTCCAAGGTAGGGGCGATGCTCAGGTTCTTGGCGATCATCTGTGCCGTCACTTGCCCCAACTGCTGGCCCAGCGCCTCGCTCATTGCACTGCTCGCACTCTCGCGCTGATTCCCACCCCCAAAGCCGCTGTTGCTACTGCTATTTCGATCCTGGCTGAGGCTGATACCCGCAACCACCCCAGACATCAGCAATGCCGACCCGAACACCCGCACGTAGTGGTTGTTGACCTTATCGTTGAGGCCGGAGTAACCAATCCCGTCCGCCCCTGGCATCGCACCAATGTCCATCGCCTTGCCATCGGGGAAAACAATCCGCTGCCAAGCCACCAGCACACGCGCTTGTCCATAAGCCACATCGCTGGAGTAGGAACCGACCAATCGAGCACCTTGCGGAACAAGCAGGTGTTTCCCGGTAGCGGTGTCGTAAACGCTTTGAGTCACCTGGCCAATGATTTGCCCGGGGAGATCAGAGTTGATCCCAGATACCAGCATCGCAGGGATAACAAATCCGGCACGCAGCTCATACGGGCTGCGCGGCGCCTGCATTTTCGCGTTAAGCGCCCAGCGATCTTCATCTTGGTCGCCTGCGAACTGATTGAAGCCCTTGTCGCGTGACGCTGACGGGGTTACCCGGAACGGTGATTCGCCAGCACCGTCGCCTTCACTCCCACCGACGATGCCGGCGCGGCGCAGCTCAGCCATTCGCGCTTTGAAGGCGGTGTTGGGATCACTGCGGGATTGCTCATCCAGTCGCTGGCGCGCCGCTGCTATGTCAGCCAACGCATCCTGAGGCCCTAATGGCCCATGAGTTGGGCGGGAGGATGCCGAACTGCGCGGCGCTTGAACCTGCACAGTACTCTTGGCCTGCACCGCCTCCTGGAACTGCTGCGCTTTCATGCGCCGAATACGCTCAAGCTCGTCAGCGTTGATATCAGGCTGCCCCCCGCGCGGCGGCAACGGCGGCGCATCAAGGTTGTCCGGGCGTACCACCTGCAAACGCTCTGGTTCCTGCACAGGCGCATTATTCAGCGCCGGTACAACAGGCGGCTCGGCCTTGCTTGGGATGATGCCGTCAGAGTCCATCCCGCTGATCTGGTTGGCAAACAGGCTGCTGTTACCGGTTTTCTCCTTTTTCTTGTCTTCAGCCTCTGGCTGTTTGTTGGCCCGATCCGATGCCACCATCAGCATGATCAGCAGAAAAATGGCAGCCGCACCGCCGATGATGTACATCGGCCAGTTGTTCACCCGGCGCACACCGCTGCTGCGGTTCAGCTTGCCGGGGGAAGCGTCTGGGGACATGGCGTCGTTCGCTTTACTCATGCCGCGTTACTCCTTGCGAACCCAGGCACCCGCGGCCAGCAGACGGTCGTTCTGCACACCGTAGGCACGGCTCAGGGTTTCTGGGCCGACACGCAGAATCACCCGGATCAACTGGGTGTCCTTGGGGGTGTCGACTACATAGTTGACCGGCAATGGCGGCACCACGCCGCGTGCCACAGGCGCAGGCTGCGCCTTGGGGTCGAACTCCTGCACGGAATAACCCGACGCACGCAGCGTGCTCAACAGCGCCACGCCATAGCCGTCGTTGGTTTCCTGGGCCAGGCGCAGGCGCGTGCTGGCCGGCGGATGCACCACCGCCAGCTGGCGCACGGTGGCCTGCGCCAGTTGCTGGTTGACTGCCGGCGAGGTGCGTTCGGCGAAGTTGCCGTACGGCCCATTGGCGCAGGCAGCCAGCCACAGGGTGGCGAACAGTGCTAGGCAAGCGCGCATGCTCATTTCCCCCGCTTGATGGTGATGCGGTCCTGAGACTTGCCGACACCGGCAATCAGGATGGCCTTGTCGAACACGGTGTCGACGATGTAGCGGTCACCCTGAACGCGGTAGTTGACCATCACTGTCTCGTCATCGCGGAACCAGCCGCCGTCCTTGCGCACCACCATCAACGACGGTGCTTCGGTCTGGGCAACGGTCTGCGGCATCTGGATGATGGTCTTGCTGCCGTCGTTATAAACCCGTACCGGCTTCCAGGATGTATCGCCTTCAACGGTGTAGTCGAAGCTCAGGTTGCCCAGGTACTCGCCGGTCTCGGGAATGGTGGAGCGCTTGCGCTCGGTGGTTTCGCGCTGCTTGATCAGGTTCCACTTGGCCAGTGCTTCCTCCGGGTAGGTGAAGGCCACTTGCGGCATGTACTGGGTACGGTGCGAGCGCAGCTTGAAGTGGTAGGTGCGGCGGTTGGTGGTCACCACCAGCGACGTTTCCAGGCCCACGTCCATCGGCTTGATGATCAGGTGCTGCACTTCGCTCGGGCCGGCGCCAGTGATGGCAGGCTCGACGGTCCAGCGTGCGGTGTCGCCCAGGTTGATCGAGTTGACCTGTTCGCCGGCCTGCAGGGCGATGTCACACACCTGCAGTACTGCGCAGACGACGCTCGGCTGCTGTGCACCGAAGATGAAGCGCGCAGTACCGTCACCACCGTCCACCGGTTTGATGCCAGTGGCGCTGGCCTGCTGCCAGCGCTGGGAAATGGCCAGGGCGGCCTTTTCCTGCGGGGTCAGGGTGGGGTTGGCCTCGGAGAAATACAGATCAGCCTGACTGGTGCCGGGCGCGGCCTGAACGAACGCAGGCAGTGCGGCGGCGAGCAAAGCGCAAAGATAACGGTTCATGGTCGGTCCTTCAAAGTTGCTTGGACCAGGAGAAGTCGCGCACATAGGTCCCGATCGGGTTCATCCGCAGTTGCTCTTCGCTGGTTTGAGTGGTGGGATCGGCGGTATAGGTGGTCACCAGGGCACGCCAGTTGGTTTTGTTCTTGACCAGGCCTTGACGGTCACGGGTGACTTCTTCCCAGTCCACCTGCCAAGTCTCGGGCGTCTGCTGCATGACCGAGCGGATATCGACGTTCACCGTCTCTTCCGCAGCGCGAACGAACGGGCTCGATTCCTTGGTGCCGTTCAGCCATTCGTTCATTTTTTGCGTAGCTGGGTCGCTCTGGCCGAGTAGCGCATAAAGACGGAAGATCGACTTGCGCAACAGTGCCACGTCGGGGGTGACGGTACGGGCATCGGCGATAAAGCCGGCCACCTGCGCTTTCACCACACGCTGGTCGACCGGCTGCGCTACTTGTGCCGGCGCTACTGCCATCGGTTGCCCCAGCTTGTCGACCTCAACCACATAGGGTACGAACTTCGACTGGCTGCCGATGTGGATAAGCCCGCCCACGCAAGCCAGCGCAATCATCATCGACAGGATGGCAACCACCTGCCACATCAGGCGCGAGGTCACCACGCTGCCAACGTGATCGTTCCAGGTGCGCCGGGCGGTCAGGTACGGGTTGTCGAGCACCGCGCCTTTCGGCGACGGGGTGCTCATGCCAGGTTCTGCAGATTCGGCGGGGCGTTTTTGCACCATCGCCTTCAAGCGTTCAGCGAGGCTCATGCGGCCACTCCATAATCGTTCAGTCTGAGGCCACGGGCGGCCAGCCATTCATTCACCCAGCCGTTGCCGTACTTGGCTTCCAGGCGCTTGATCGCAGCCACCGACTCTTTGTCGGATGCGCCGACAAAGGCCAGGGCCAGTGGACCAAGGGCCAGGTCATAGAGACGACGGCCGTTTTCCGACACGTAGTAGTACTGGCGCTTGGGCACGGCGGTGGCGAGGATCTCGATCTGGCGCGCGTTCAGCCCCATGCGCCGGTACAACAACGAAGTGTCTTCGTCACGGGCATACACGTTGGGCAGGAAGATCTTGGTGGCCGTCGACTCGACGATGACATCGAGGATGCCTGAGTTGGCGGCGTCCGAGAGGCTTTGGGTAGCCATCAGCACCAGGCAGTTGGCTTTACGCAGAACCTTGAGCCACTCGCGAATCTTCTCGCGGAAGGCCGGGTGGCCGAGCATCAGCCAGGCTTCGTCAAGAATGATTACCGCCGGCTGGCCCTTGAGGGCGCACTCGATGCGGCGGAACAGGTACAGCAGTACCGGCAGGGCGTACTTGTCGCCCAGGTTCATCAGCTCTTCGATCTCGAACACAGTGAAATCGGACAGGGCCAGGCCATCCTCATCCGCATCGAGCAGGTGACCCATGGTGCCATCGACCGTGTACTGGCGCAGGGTTTCCCGCACGTTTTCGTCCTGTACCACCAGGCAGAATTCAGACAACGTGCGCGAACCGTCCCGGTACATACTCATTACTGCGTGGCCGATTTCGTTACGCTGCGCAGCGGTGGTCTCCAGGCCGTTGAGCGCCAGAATGGTGTCCATCCATTCCATGGCCCAGGCGCGGTCGCCCTTGGTCTCGAGGAACTGCAGCGGGCAGAACGCCAGGCGCTCATCGTCTGCTGCCACGGTGAAGTGGCGGCCGGACTCGCCATTGCTTTCGGCACGAATACCGGCCGCCAGCGGGTACATGGACATACCCTTGTCGAAGGCGAAGATCGACATGCCCTTGTAACGACGCAACTGGGCGGCGATCAGCGCCAGGTGCGTGGACTTGCCCGCACCGGTCGGGCCGAACATGAAGGTGTGGCCAAGGTCACGCACGTGCAGGTTCAGGCGGAACGGTGTGGCCCCGCTGGTCACGCAGTGCATCAGCGCCGGAGACAATGGCGGGTAGAGCGGGCACGGCGCTTCGGCACTGCCTGTCCAAATGCTGCTGGTGGGCAGCATGTCAGCCAGGTTGAGCGTGTTCATCAAAGGCCGACGAACGTTTTCTACGCCGTGACCGGGAAGGCTGCCGAAGTAGGCATCCAGGGTGTTGATGGTTTCGATACGGGCCGCGAAGCCCAGGCGTTCGATGGCTTTCTCGACGCTGCGCGCAGCCTCTTCCAGCTGCTGGCGATTTTCGTCCATCAGCACCACCACGCTCGTGTAGTAGCCTTGGGCGACCAGGCCGCTGTTAACTTCAGCAATCGCGTCAGCGGCGTCCTGCACCATCGAGAGCGCATCCTGGTCGATGTTGCCGGTGTTGGTGTTGAATACCTGGTCGAAGAAGCCACGGACCTTCTGCTTCCATTTTTTGCGGTATTTTTCCAGGTGCTGCACCGCTTCATGGGTATCCATGAAGATGAAGCGGCTGTTCCAGCGGTACTCGCACGGCAGCTCGGCCAACGCGGCCAGCACACCGGGCGCCGACTCAAGTGGGAACCCCTCGATCGCCACAACCTGAATAAAGTTGCGGCCGATTTTTGGCACCACACCGCCCCACAGTTCCTTGCCGCCAAGAATGGCATCCAGGTACATGGGGTTGCTGGGCAGTTGCACCGGCTGGCTGATGCCCGTGATACAAAACTGCACCCAGCTCAGCAAGTCATCATGGGTGATCTGAGCCCCCTCTTCGGTCACAAGCGCGTTGGCTTTCAGGCGGGTGAGCTTCAGCACCGAGGACAGGCTGCCTTCTACGCCCACGCAATCGCGCTTGAACTGCTCGATGAGGTTGCGCGTACGTGCCTTGTGGTCAGGCGGCGGCGTATCGTCGTCGAACATCAGCTCGACGAATTTCTGCTGCGCCAACATCGGCGGGAAGAACGTCAAGGTCAGAACGAAGTAACCTTCGTACAGCGAGCCCAGGGATTCGAAGAAGCTACGCCGTTCCTGGTCCATCGCTTCGGTAAGCCGATCAGGGAAGTGCGAGAAGCCCTGGCCTGAATAATTCACAGCAGGGCGCCGCACTGCGTCCACGTGGATCATCCAGCCGTTGCCTAACCCCACCAGAGCCTGGTTGATGCGCAGCGATACCAGCTCGCGCTGGGCTTCAGTGCTGCTGGCGTTGTCGTCGCCGCGGTACAGCCAGGACGCCATGAAGGCACCGTTCTTGCCCACCATCACGCCGTCGTCGACCAACGCCGCATGGTTCAGCAGGTCCGACAGGCCGGCATCCTTCGAGCGGTGCTTTTTCAGCTTGAGCTCGGCATCGACCTGCAGTAGACGCTGGACCAGCAGCAGGACCAGCAAGGCACCGAGGGCTGCGATGGCATACGCAATACCTTCGATCATTTGTATTGATTTCCCTGACTTGGAGGATTGTCCCTATACGGAGTGCTACGCGCCGGGTAGTACGACTTGTAGCGTCGATGACGCAGGTACACCGGGCGCATCTTCGGGTCGGCTTTGGCCATCACCCGCAGAACAAACAGCCCGGCAAACCACAGCACCAGCCCGACTATCGTGGCGCGCAGTTCCTGGGCGCTGAAGATCAGGGCGAAGGCCAGCAGGCCGGAAAACATCACCAGCTCGCGGTCGCCGCCCATGAACAGGTTGTCGCGGTTGCCCGCACGACGGATGGGGATGGTGCGTAGCGCCATGATTCAGACCTGCCCTTGAACCAGGCTGGAATCGATTATCGGCAGCGACTGAGCCAACTCGGCACTCGTGCCAAACAGGCCTTTCATGATGTTGTTTGCACCAACGATCAGCGCCATCACCAGCACCAGGAAAATCAACGAACGGAAGAAGCCGTTCAGGTCGCCGCCAAAGATCAATACGCCGCCGGCAACGACGATGCCGATGATCGAAAGAGAGAACGCTACAGGGCCGGTTACCGAGGTACGCAGGGCCTCCAGCCAGCTCTCGTATGGCAGGGCGGTACCATTTGAGGTGGATGCGAAGGCGTTTTCCGGGGTGACCATCACGGACAGCATCAGCAGGCAGAAGGCCAGATAGCCAAACGTTTGGGCGTTGAAACGGGGCAGCGAGATAGCTTGCATGAGCAGTGGTTTCCTTAAAGGTTACGTGTGATGTAGCGGCCATCCTCATACCCGGAAACCTCGAGGATCTCCTGGATGCGGCGGCCTTCTGGGGTTCTGGCGATGGAAATGACGACGTGAACCGCTTCGCCAATCAGCGGCTCGATGTCGGCCGGGGCCGACTTGTTGCGGGAAACCAGGGATTTCAGACGGGTCAGCCCTTCGCTGGCGCTGTTGGCGTGCAAGGTCGCGGCGCCACCCGGGTGGCCGGTGTTCCAGGCATCGATCAGGTCGAGTGCCTCTTCACCGCGCACCTCGCCCACCAGGATGCGATCAGGGCGCATACGCAGCGAGGTCTTGAGCAGGTGGGTCATGCTGACGTCGACAGTGGTGTGGTACTGCACGAAATTCTTCGCCGCACACTGGATCTCGCCGGTGTCCTCGATGATGAACACGCGCTCGCTGGGGAACTCGATGACCATCTCGTTGATGACTGCGTTGACCAGGGTGGTCTTGCCGGTACCGGTACCACCGATCACCAGGATGTTGCGGTGCTCACGGATGGCGCGCTTGATGGAGTCGCACTGAGCGGGCGTCATGATCGCGGATTCGACGTACTGGTCCAGCGTATAGATAGCCACTGCCTTTTTACGGATCGCAAACGTGGCGGCGCGGACGACGGGCGGAAGCTGGCCAGCGAAGCGCGAGCCATCCAACGGCCATTCACCTTCGAGCAAAGGCTTGGTGCGGGTCACTTCCTTGCCATGGAAGCCGGCCACGGTCTTGATGATGGACTCGGCCTGTGCCGGGCGCAGATCACCGATATGCTTCATCGGCTGGCCCAGCTTCTCAAGCCAGAGTTTGCCGTCGCCGTTGCACATCAGTTCGACGGTCTGTGGATCGTTGAGGGCATCGATGATGAGCGGGCCGGCATCGCGCTCCAGCTTTTTCTTGGCGCGATCTTTCAGGCTGGCAGTTTCTGCAATTTCCACACTTATCGTCCATGAATTGACTATTACCTCCCCGGTTGGGCAGGCAATTAAAGCTCGCTGTTCGAGCAGGTCTTCAGACCGTCGATGAATCAAAGACCCTGGGCACTCGAAACAAGTCGCCTGCGCTGGCGATATTTGTTCGAGATATGAGAGGGGCTTCACAAAGGCGCGCAGGTTACCCGAGCAACAATTGCTAACGAAATGGTTGATCTCCTACAGCTTTGTAAGCATTTTCCTACAAAACTGGGACGCTCGTGCCCTGACACGGAAGCACCAGCATCGCTGAAACACGCGCCGCGTATGGGATCCAAGCCTGAGCGCAAAAAAAAAGGCAGCTAATTGCCACCATCTCATCCATTCAACAAATCAACAAAAATTAGAACTACTTCACAATTAAGCGCGGTTATTTCTTGCTGTTTGAATGACAAAAATGTTGCGAAGCGCTACCTCCTGGCGTCATTTCTGGGGAAACTTCGCGTGGTGACATCCATATGACATTGCTTAGTGGCACTTAGATATCACAGCACACTTTCGCGACGACATTTTGGCCTTGATAAAGTTCAAAATAACATCAGCTGCTCTCCAGGCGGGCTGAAAAGTGAACAGTCAAGCACCTGAGCGTCCCGCCCCTCGAAGTTCAGTCTGCGCACGGTCTTGGCGAAGCGCTGCGCCAGCATTTCGGCAAAAATTCCCTCACCTCGCATCCGCGCGCCAAAGCGGCTGTCATACAGTTCACCCCCTCGGCTTTGCCGAATCAGGCTTAGTACATGGCTGGCACGCTGCGGATAGTGGTCCTGCAGCCACTGCTCGAACAACGGTGCCACCTCCAGTGGCAGGCGCAGCATCATGTAGGCAGCACTTTGTGCACCGGCCTGCCTGGCAGCCTCCAGCAGGTGCTCCAGTTCGCTGTCGTTGATCATCGGGATGATCGGCGAGCACAGCACCCCTACGGGGATACCTGCCTCGCGCAGCACCCGTATCGCCCGCAACCGTGCATTCGGGGAGGCGGCCCTTGGCTCGAGTACCCGCTTGAGGTCAGCGTCCAGCGTGGTGAGGCTGATCATCACCCGCACCAACCGCAGGCTGGCCATTTCTGCCAGCAGGTCGAGGTCTCGCAGAATCAAAGCACCTTTGGTGACGATGGTGACCGGGTGGCGAAAGCGCAGCAGCACCTCCAGCAGCCGCCGGGTGAGCATCTGCTCCCGTTCGATGGGCTGGTAAGGGTCAGTGTTGGACCCCAGGTTGATGGGTGCGCAGACATACCCTGGCTTGCTCAACTGCTGCGCCAGCACCTCGGCGGCGTTGGTCTTGGCAATCAGCTTGGTTTCGAAGTCCAGCCCGGGGGAGAGGTCCCAATAGGCATGCGAGGGCCGGGCGTAGCAGTAGATACAGCCGTGCTCACAGCCCCGGTAGGGGTTGATGGAGCGATCGAAAGGCAGGTCGGGGGAGGTATTGCGGCTGATCACCGTTTTGGCGATTTCTACCCGTACCTCCGTGCCTTGGGTTGGCGGCACTTCCTGGTGCCAGCCATCATCCTCCACCACCGACTGGTGCGAAGCGAAGCGGTTATGCGGGTTGCACGCAGTGCCCCGACCCTTTTGCGCTGATGGAGGAATCATGACAATAACCCTTACTGTATTTATATACAGTAATCGGATAAGTCGGCGGTGACCACCCCCTCTCGTCACTCCACGCCATGCCACCGAAGATACGGCTGCACACTTGGCTTGCGCCCCAGAAACACCTGCAACCCCTCATGCAAGGGGCGTGAGGCGCCGGGGGCGATCACTGCCTGGTGAAGTGCCTGGCCGGTGGCGCGATCAAGCAGGCCCACCTGCTCGAAGCGGGCGAAGATGTCCATCGCACAGGCGTCAGCCCAGAGGTAGGCGTAATAACCCGCATCATAGCCAGTGACCAGGTAATCGAACGCGTGAGCCGAGTGTTCAAACGCGGCAAGTGGCCAGTAGCTACATTGCTCGCGGGCGAGCTCAAGCCGCTGGCGCACGGTTGTGCCGTCATTCGGGTTGGCATGCAGATCCAGGTCGAACAATGCCAGGCTCAGGTCGCGTGCTGTTTCGCCGATGGCTTCACGCTGGTAGCGCTCGATGCAGCGCTGCATCTGCCCGTGGCTGATGCGGCGGTCATCAAGGTGATGCGCCGAAATAGCCACCAGGTAATCCACGTTCCAGACCCAGCGCTCGAACAGCTTACCCAGCAGTTCGGTGCCGTCGGTGCCCAGCTCGCTGACACTGGACAGCACCTGGTTGCCCGTGCGCACCAGCAGGTGGTGCAGGGCATGGCCAAATTCATGGAACACTTTGCGCAAGGCGCGGTGGTCCAGCAGGGGCTCGTCACCCTCGGCGGCCGGTGGGATGTCGCTGTACATCATCACCACGGCTTGCTGGTAGATACCCTCGGCATCCACGCGGCGGTTATGCACATAGGTGGTGTACACGGCGTCGGGTTGCTTGCCAGGGTGCTGAACGGCGTCTAGGTAGAACAGGCCAAGCAGCGCATGGTCCTGCCAGGCCTCGAACGTGAGCACGCTCGGATGCCAGGCAGGTAAGCGCACGGCGCGCAGTTCCAGGCCGAACAACTGCTGCGCCAATTGGAGCAAAGCCCTGACCACCGCACTGAGCGGGAAGAACTCGCGCACGGCGTCGTTGGACAGCACCCGGGCAGCGTTTCGGGCCTGCGTCTGCAGAAAATCCCTGTCCCAGGGCTGGGCTTGTTCAAGCCCCGCTGCCTGGGCCGCAGCCTCAAGCCCGGCACGCCAGCGCAACACGGCAGGTGCGATGCCGCCCGCCAACGCCTGTAGAAACTGGCGCACTTGTTGCTCCGGGCCTGCGCTCTTGCGCTGCAGGCTCAGCGCCATGTGGCTGCTGAAGCCAAGCAGTTGCGCCCGCTCATGACGCAAGGCCGCCAAACGCTGCAAAACGCTGCCGTTGTCTTTTTCAGGATTGGTGTGCACACCGCGCTCATGGTAAGCGCGGTAGACACGCTCGCGAACAGTACGGTCCTGGGCTTCTTCCAGCACCTTGTCGGTGGCCCAGGCTTCACATGGGATCAACCAGCCTGCGCTACCGTTTTGCTGGGCTTGCAGCGCCAGCTCGGCCAGGCCCCGTTCGGCAATGCCGCGCAGTTGGTCGACGCTGTCGATCAGCAGCCCCGGCCTTGCCATGTTGCCCAGGAACGCTTCCTCCAGCGCCGTAATCTGCTCTTGCAATTGCTGCAGCCGTTGCTTGTGCGGCGCCGACAGGGAAGCCCCGCTGATACGAAACTTTTCAAGGTGCCAGCGTAACGTAGCCCGTTGCTGAGCATCGAGGTTGCGCCCCACGTTGCTGGCAGCCAACCGATCGTAGAGCGCGAACAGCCGGCCATCGCCATACCGGGTATTCAGGGCTGCATTCATGTTGAGGTAGAACTGCACAATAGCGTCGGCCCATGCCGCATCCTTGCCTATCAACGGCGAGGCTGCGTAGAACACGCCCAGTAGCTGTGCATCCAGGCCGTCGACCCCCAGGACCAGATCGTCCCAGGTGGGCAGGGCCTGCTGGTGTTCGATGACCCGCTCAACGCCCTGGCCATAGGTATGCAGCACATGGTCGAACGCGGCCTGCATGTTTTCGAGGGTAATAGCGTGATAGTCGACAGCGGAACCGCTGCCTTGCAGAAGGGGGTTGCTCATAGGCTCTGACTCGCTCGTTTTCAGGAACGTGCCAGCGTGCAGCGGGGCAAGCGGGGAAGGGCGCGATTAACTACTACCCGGGCGTTGCGCCCGGGTAGTACGGCGATCATTCAGCAGGCTTTTTCAGCTTGGGGTTGGGGAAGAACTGCACGGTCTGGACCTTCGCCGGCGCCGCCTTGGGCGCCTGGTGGTTCACCCGAGTGCCCAGTTCCCTGGGCACCGACAGGCCCTGCTCGTTGAGGGTGTCGGTAAAGCCGCAGGCCACGCACTCACGGTGAGGTACGCCGTCTTCGTTCCACATCATCAGCTTGTCCGGCTCGCTGCAGGCCGGGCATACCGCCCCGGCAATGAAGCGCTTCTTGGTCTTGTTCACGGCATCCTCACTCATGCGGCCGCTTCTTCACTGAGGCCGCTGTGGCGCAGCAGCGCATCGATGGACGGCTCACGGCCACGGAAGTCGACGAACAGCACCATTGGCGCACGCGAGCCGCCCCGGGCCAGGATCGCCTCGCGGAACGCACGGCCGGTTTCGGCATTGAACACGCCTTCTTCCTCGAACCGCGAGAACGCATCGGCCGACAGCACTTCAGCCCATTTGTAGCTGTAATAGCCCGCCGCATAGCCGCCGGCAAATATGTGGGCAAAGCTGTTGGGGAAGCGGTTGTACGCAGGCGGGCGCATCACCGTGACTTCGTCGCGCACGCCTTCGAGCACCTGCAGCACCGTGCGGCCGTCGCCATGGCTGGCGTGCAGCTCAAAGTCGAACAGCGAGAACTCCAGCTGGCGCACCATCATCATGCCCGACTGGAAGTTCTTGGCCGCCAGCATCTTGGCCAGCAGGTCCTGGGGCAGGGCTTCGCCGGTTTCGTAATGGCCGGAGATCAACGCCAGGCCCTCAGGCTCCCAGCACCAGTTTTCCATGAACTGGCTGGGCAGCTCCACGGCATCCCAGGCCACACCGTTGATACCCGACACACCGGCATGCTCGATGCGGGTCAGCAGGTGGTGCAGGCCATGGCCGAACTCATGGAACAACGTGGTGACTTCGTCATGGGTAAGCAACGCCGGCTTGCCAGGCGCCGCAGGGGTGAAGTTGCACACCAGGTTGGCCACCGGGCTCTGCAACTGGCCACCTGCGGTGCGGCGGCGGTCGCGGGCACCGTCCATCCAGGCGCCCCCGCGCTTGTTGGCGCGGGCATACAGGTCGAAGAAGAAGCGGCCCACGTGCTGGCCGTTTTCCTTGATCTCGAACAGGCGAACATCCGGGTGCCAGGCATCGAAGCCCTTGAGCTCGGCGATTTCAATGCCGTACAGGCGCTGCACGATGCTGAACAGGCCACCCAGCACCTTGTCGATGGGGAAGTAAGCGCGCAGGGCTTCCTGGGACACGCTGTAGCGCTGCTCGCGCAGTTTCTCGCCAAAGTAACCGGCGTCCCAACTGGCCAACTCGGGGCAACCCTGCTCGGCCGCGTAGGCCTTGAGCTGGGCGAGGTCCTGGGCGGCGAATGGCTTGGAGCGCTTGGCCAGGTCGCGCAGGAAGCTCAGCACCTGGTCGCTGGACTCGGCCATTTTGGTGGCCAGGCTCAGCTCTGCGTAGTTCTTGTAGCCCAGCAGCTCGGCCAGCTCCTGGCGCAGGTCGAGAATCTGCTGCATCACCGGGCCATTGTCGAACTGGCCGGCGTTCGGGCCCTGGTCCGAGGCACGGGTGCAGTAGGCGGCATACAGTTCTTCGCGCAGGGCGCGGTCGCTGGCATAGGTCATCACCGCGTAGTAGCTGGGGAACTCCAGGGTGATCAGCCAGCCATCGAGCCCCTTGGCCTGGGCAGCCGCAGCCATCTGCGCCTTGGCAGAGTCGGTCAGCCCGGCCAGGGCCGCTTCGTCGGTAACATGCTTGCTCCACGCCTGGGTGGCATCGAGCAGCTGGTTGGAAAAGCGGCTGCCCAGCTCGCTGAGCTTGCTTTGCACCTGGGCGTAACGCTGCTGCTGGTCTGCAGGCAGGTCGATACCCGACAGGCGGAAGTCACGCAGCGCATGCTCGAGGATGGTTTTTTGCGCCACGTCGAAGCCGCTGGCCTCAGGGCTTGCAGCCAACGCCTGGTAGGCGTCGAACAGGGCACGGTTTTGCCCCAGCTCGGTGGCATAGGCGCTCAGCGCCGGCAGGCACGCCTCATAGGCCTCGCGCAGCTCCGGGCTGTTGCACACCGCATTCAGGTGGCTGACCGGGCTCCAGGCCGCACCCAGGCGGTCGTTGAGTTCGTCCATGGCCAGTACCAGGCCGGCCCAGGTGGGGTTGCTGCCCTGGGTTTCCAGGATCTGGGCAATAGCTGTACGGTTGTCGGCCAGGATCGCTTCGATCGCCGGCAACACGTGTTCGGCACGGATTTGCGAGAAGGGCGGCAGATCGTGGGATTGCAGAAGCGGGTTGTTCGCAGTCACGGTTTGGATACCTTGGCAGAAGAAACACTGCCCCATCTTAATTACAATCGACGCCGACCGCAGCAGGCAGCCAGCCTATCGGCACAGATGAGGGAGGCTATCATGGCCATTCGAAGTTTCCGGCAACATACGCCAAGGCTCGCCGCCAGGGCCTTCGTGGACCGCTCGGCGGTGGTGCTGGGGGACGTGGAGATCGGTGAGGACAGCTCGGTGTGGCCCATGACGGTGGTCAGGGGCGATATGCACCGCATCCGCATCGGCGCGCGCACCAGCGTGCAGGACGCCAGCGTGCTGCACATTACCCACGCCGGCCCGTTCAACCCGGATGGCTTCCCGCTGATCATCGGCGACGAAGTCACCATCGGCCACAAGGTCATGTTGCATGGCTGCACCCTGGGCAATCGCATTCTGGTGGGGATGGGCAGCACTATCATGGACGGTGCCATCGTCGAGGACGAAGTCATCATCGGTGCCGGTAGCCTGGTGCCACCGGGCAAGCGGCTGGTCAGCGGCTATCTGTACATGGGTAGCCCGGTGAAGCAGGCACGGCTGCTGAACGATCAGGAGCGCGCGTTCTTTTCCTACAGCGCGGGCAACTATGTGAAGCTCAAGGACCAGCACCTGGCCGAAGGCTACGACCAACCCGAATGACCGCTTCGCAGGTTTACCTGCGAAAAACGCCATAAAGTACACAAGCGGAACGGTATACATGCACCAACAAAACATCCTGTTCGACCTCGACGGCACCCTCACCGACCCGCGCCTGGGCATCACCCGCTCCATCCAGTACGCGCTGGCCAAGCTGGGTATCGATGAACCCGACCTGGTGCGCCTGGAGCACTTCATCGGCCCGCCGCTGCTGCAGGCATTCATGCAGTTCTATGAATTCGACGAGGCCAAGGCCTGGGAGGCGGTCAACTTTTACCGGGAACGCTTCCGCGTGACCGGGCTATACGAAAACCAGGTGTTCGAGGGCGTACCCGAGTTGCTCGAGGCCCTGAATGCGCAGGGGCGAACCCTGTTCATCGCCACCTCCAAACCCTGGGAGTTCGCCCGCGAAATTGCCCGGCACTTTGCGTTCGACCGCCATTTCAAAGTGATCTACGGCAGCGAGCTGGACGGCACCCGCACCAACAAGGTCGAGCTGATTCGCCACCTGTTGGACGAAGAAGGCCTGGACCCGGCACAAACGCTGATGATCGGCGACCGCAAGCATGACCTGATCGGGGCACGCAGCAACGGGGTGCAGGCCGTGGCGGTGGGGTATGGCTTTGGTAGCCAGCAGGAGCTGATGGCCGAGTCGCCTGCGTTCCACTTCGCCACGCTGGCCGAGATGCATCAGGCGTTCGTCAAGGCGTGAGCGGCGGGCATCAGCTGCTGTAGTGCGGCTGTTCTGGCCGCTGCAGGCAGGCGTGCCAGGTGCTCGACTTCCAGGTAAAAACGGGCCCAGTCGCCGTTCACCTTCTGGAACAACGCGGTGAACGCGGGCACCCACTGGTCATACAGCCCAAACGGCAGGAGCTTGGCGTTGTTCAGCGGGGCGTATACCCAGGCGTCGTAGCGGGTGTCGCCTGACCACTGGCTGTCACGCAGTTGCCGGTATTCGCGCCTCAGGCGCTGGAATTCGGCCTGTTTGGCCAAGCGCTTGTGCACATCGTCCAGCGGGCCACTGTAAATGGCCTGCAGGCGCTCGCGGCTGGCCAGCACCAGGCGGATGAACTGCTCACGCTGCTGCCCCTGCTGTTCGCCATCGGCTGCAAGCCCCCTTGCCAGCCGCCATTGGCGCGTGCCTAGCTGCTCGACGAAGGTCGCAAACGACTCGTTGAACGCGGTGTCATCCTGCACGTAGACACGCTGGTGGGCCAGCTCGTGGAAAATCAGCGTGGCCAGCCGCTCATCGCTCCAGCCCACCATGGAAGACAGGATCGGGTCGTCGAACCAGCCCAGTGTCGAATAAGCCTCGACGCCGCCGACATACACATCCAGGCCCTGCTCGCGCATCAACGCCGCCGCCCCGCGGGCGGCGCCCTGGCGATAGTAGCCCCGGTAGGCCACGCAGCCCGCGATTGGAAAACAGTGGGTAACGGGCTGCAAGGAGAGCTCGGGGGTGGCGAACACATTCCATACCACGAAGGGGCGGCCCAGGTTGGCGTACACCCGGTAACTGCGGTTGTCGGGCAAGTGCAGCTGCTGGCTGGCGAAGTCCCGCGCTTGCTGCGCGTGCAGCAGGCGGGCGCGCAATGCGGAAGGTGTGGCGGGGTCAGCCACCACCTGTGCCACCGGCTGGCGCGCACGCAACAGCGCCCACTGCCCCTCGGCCAGTTGGCCGTAATAGCGGGCACTGGTGCAGCCGTTCAGCAGTGCAGCTGCCAGCAGCGGAACCAACAGGGTGAAAACGCGGTCGAGTGGCCCAGGGCCTGAGCGCTGCAAATGTGAACGTTCAACCATCCTGATTCACTCACGGCCTGTTTGCCTGAAGACTATCTCGCCAAAGGGGAAATTCGCCATGCGTGCACTATGGGTTGCTGGGTCACTGCTGATGGTTTCGGCCTGCTCAACCTTGCCGGACCCTGACCCGAACCAGGCCTGGATCGACCTTGAACCCCGCAAGGATACGTCCCTTGATGCGCTCCAGGTAGATGAGCGCGACTGGGCCGACAGCCGCTACTTCGAAGTGCAGCCCGGTAACCATGAGCTGACCGTGCGCTATCAGTTCCCGGTCACGCCCAGCAATATCGGGCCTGTGAAGGAGCCGCTGTGGCGTGATTGCCAGGTCAAGCTGGCATTCAACGGCTTCAATGCCGGCCAGCGTTACCAGCTGCAGGCGGGCAGCATTGGCTTCAGGCCGTGGATCAAACTGTATGACCACCAGCAAAAACTGGTAGGCCAAGGGCTGCCAGCGGGTTGCCAACGTACCTGAAGCGCGCAACGGCGCTATGCTTACAGCCTGTACATTGCAAATGAGAAACCCGCCATGCGCCAGCCTATGATGCTGATCGCCCTCAGTGCACTGGGCGCCTGCGCCAGCCCACTGCCCCCGGTAGACCCCAAGCAAGCCTGGGTCGACTTGTACACCATGACCCCTGGCAGGGTCATCATGGCTGATCGGCTCGATGGCAAGCGCCTGGACGATGGCCGCTACTTCCAGGTAACCCCCGGCAAGCATGAACTGGTGGTGCGCTTCGATTACGAGATTTACGCAGGCGGCTTTACCACCGACCCCAGGGAGCGAACCTGCTACCTGACCGTGCGCTTCAACGACTTCAAGGCGGGGGAACGCTACCGGCTGGAAGCGCGGGCACCGGTGATGGAGCCGCAGGTACTGCTTTATGACGCCAGCCGCACAGTAGTGGTGAACAAGCCGAGCCAAGTCTTTTGTATCCCCTGACCCAGGGCATGGCCGCCGCGATAACGTGTGCGGTTACTGATCGTTCTTTTGGTAGATGATCTTCTGGGTGCCGCCGTTACAGGTCCCGACCACCATGTTGGGGTCTTGCACTTCGCTGTTCGGCACGATTTCAAGCGTGTACGACGCAACCCCCTGCGCCTGGATCTTCGCTTCGATCTCGGCTTTCAGCTCTTCGCAGGGCTTTACCGCTGCCAATGTGCAGGTTGCGGTGAAAGAGGCGAAAACAGCGACTGCGAGGCGAATCATGGGGGCGGCTCCTGTAGTGGCAGCGATGCTGCCGAGGGTTGCTAGATTACCGCAAACCGCCCCCGATTCATGCATCAGCTCAACCCATCAAAGTGGCTTCCAACGTTATCTTCGCATTAAGTACTTTGGATACCGGGCAACCTTCCTTGGCCTTGTTGGCAATTTGCTCGAACTGCTCGGCGGTTGCACCAGGCACTTTGGCTTTCAACGTCAGGTGGACAGCCGTAATGGCGAAACCATCAGAGGATTTGTCCAACGTGACCTCTGCAATTGTATCGATGCGCTCAGGCGTGAAACCTGCGTCGCCCAACATCATCGACAGGGCCATCGAGAAGCAGCCCGCGTGCGCAGCGCCGATCAATTCTTCCGGGTTGGTGCCCGGGGTATCTTCGAAGCGGGTGTTGAAACCATAGGGGTTCTGCTTGAGGGCGCCGCTTTCGGTAGAAAGCAGGCCTTTACCGTCTTTCAGACCACCTTGCCAGATCGCCGATGCTGTCTTTTTCATGATGCCTCCTGGTCATTGGTTACATACCTAAGGGTTCAGAGGCACGCTGCTGCTTGAGAGTTCAGCGCAATCTGACCGCAGGCATTGAATCCAACGATTGCGCCCATACACAGTCAATAAGGCTTCTGGCCAACCACTTTTTGCGGAGGCTCCATGACGCAGTTGCGTGATCTGAACATTTCCACCCTCGACCTGGTACCGGTACGTGCCGACGCTGGCCCAGCCCAGTCGTTGCGCAACTCGCTGGACCTGGCGCAGCACGTCGAGCGTTTTGGCTACAACCGTTTCTGGGTAGCCGAACACCACAACATGGACGGCATTGCCAGTTCGGCCACCTCGGTGCTGATCGGTTACCTGGCGGGTGGTACTTCGCGTATCCGCGTGGGGTCTGGCGGCATCATGCTGCCCAACCATGCCCCATTGGTGGTGGCTGAACAGTTCGGCACGCTGGCAAGCCTGTACCCAGGGCGCATCGACCTGGGCCTGGGCCGCGCGCCGGGGTCCGACCAGATGACCGCCTACGCGCTGCGCCGCGACCGGGCCGGCAGCGCGGACGACTTCCCGGAGGACGTAGAAGAACTGGCACGCTACCTGGGCCCGCGCACCGACGATCAGAAGGTCATCGCCGTGCCAGGGCATGACACCGAAGTGCCCATGTGGCTGCTCGGGTCCAGCCTGTTCAGTGCCCAGCTGGCAGGCATGCGCGGCATGCCCTATGCGTTTGCCTCGCACTTTGCCCCGCGTTACATGCATGAGGCCATTCGTGTGTACCGCAACCACTTCAAGCCATCCACTGCGCTGGACAAGCCCTACGTGATGCTGGGTATCCCCATGGTGGTGGCGGAAACAGACGAAAAAGCCGAATACCTGGCCACCTCGGTGTACCAGCGCATCCTGTCTCTGATCCGTGGGCAGAGCCTGATGCAAAAGCCCCCGGTCGAGAGCATGGACGGCTTGTGGCTACCCCATGAGCGCGATGCGGTGGGCAGCTTCCTGGGCCTGGCGATGATAGGCAGCCCGCAGAAAGTCCGAGCCAAGGTTGAGGTGCTGCTGGAGCAGACTGGGGCGGATGAGCTGATGTTCACGTGTGACCTGTATGAGCATGCGGATCGCATCAGGTCGTATGAATTGCTGGCGCAGGCGTTGCAAGCGGGCCATTGACCCCTGCCAATCGCCGGCTTGCCGGCGATTGACGGCGACGTTAGCTGCGGCGGTACACGATTTCCTTGGTGCCGCCTTCACAGCTGCCTACAACCTTGCCTGCAGGCTCGCCTTTGTTGACGACTTCCAGGGAGTACCCCTGAACACCCTTGGCATCCAGCTTGGCCGCGATTTCAGCCTTGAGTTCCTCGCAAGGCTTGCCAGCCGCCAGCGCGCCACCGGCCAGGCTCATCAGGCCCAGCGCCAGAATCAGTTTGTTCATTACTCGCTTTCCTTGTGCAATGAAATCGGAAAAGGCGCCCGGTCAGGCGCCTCCCGTATTGATACCCCATAGCGCCAGGCGCTTCCAGCCTGGAAATGTGTCAGCTGTTGGTGATGCGGAAACCGACTTTCATCGTGACCTGGAAGTGCTCGACCTTGTTGTCGCGAATATGCCCACGGGTGCTGACCACCTCGAACCATTCGAGCATCTTGATGCTCTTGGACGCCTCCGCCAGTGCATTCTGGATCGCGTCCTCGATGCTGCTGGAGGACGAACCTACCAACTCGACCATTTTGTACGTGTGGTGATCGGACATGTGCTCTCTCCTCGGATATTGACCTGGAGCCTGGCAGGCAGGCCTGGTTTACCTGCGAGCCGATAAACCAACAGAAAGTTCGATCGCACTTTCGCCTCGCGCAGCAGTCGCATTTTCTACAGCCCACAACGCGAAGGAGAGTCAACATGCCACGCAACTCGCTGCGAAAAACATCCCTGGAAAGCATGGAAGCCGAGATCGAGAGCCTTCTGAAAAGCCTGGAAAACCTCAAGAACGACGCCTCGGAAGAGTCGCAGAAATCCCTGAAGGCCATCCGCAGCAACGCCGAAACAGCACTGCGCCATTCCCGTAGCCTGGTAAGCGACGCCTACGAAGAAGTGAAACACCGCACCCGTCAAACCGGCATCGCCACCCGCGACTATGCCCAGGAACACCCCTACACCACCGCCGGCGTCGCCATTGGTGCGCTGGGCCTGCTGGCGGCCTACCTGCTGTGCAAGCGCAACTAAGCGCTCTGCCTGGCCAATTCGGCGCGTAGCCAACGCGCCAGCTGCTCGGCGCGCCCATCTGCGGCGCGCCGTGGCACCCACAGCGCCAATGCTGCGGGTGTACGCGTAAACCCCCATGGCGCGCTCAAGCGGCCAGCACGCAAGTCATCCGCCACCAATGCCTGCGGCGCAATCGCCACGCCCAGCCCCGCGCACGCAGCTTCGAGCAAGTAGTACAGGTGCTCGAACGCCTGGCCATAGTGGATACCCTTTGGGTCCAGCCCATGCTCCATCGCCCAGGTAGGCCACGCCTGTGGGCGCGATGTGGTGTGCAGCAGCGCTTCGTCCAGCAGGCGGTCAACGGGCGCCCCTTGCAGCCGTGAAAAGCCGGCAAAATGTGGGCTGAGCACCGGCCCGATACGTTCCTCGGCCAGTACATGCACGTGCATGTCGGCAGGCCATGGTGGCTCGGCGTACACCAGCAGGGCATCCAGGCCGGGGCGACGCGGGTCCAGGTCACCCTCACCGGCTGACAGGTGCAGGCGCAACTCCGGCAAGTCAGCCTTCAAGCGCCCCAACCTGGGTATGAACCAGCGCGCCAGCAGGCTGCCTGAACAGCCGAGCACGAACGCCGCCTGGTCACTCTCGCGGCCAAGCTCACCGCACACGCTGCGCAGCCGGTCAAAGGCTTCGCCACTCACATCGCGCAGGCGAATGCCGGCATCTGTGAGTTTGATACCGCGCCCGTCCTTGACGAACAGGGCAACGCCCAGGTGCGTCTCCAGCACCTTGATCTGCCGGCTTACCGCACCATGTGTCACATGCAGCGCTTCGGCCGCCAGGCTTACGCTGTTAAGCCGGGCAGTGGCTTCAAATGCCCGCAGGGCATTGAGGGGAGGGAGATCCTGGGCCATGTTACCTGTGAGTTTTTCTGACAAGTTTGCGCAATCTTATCGGTTTTCAGCGGCGCCTGCCGTGGTTACAGTAAAGCCCATCATTCATTCGATATGCCTTGGAGCGCCTCATGACCCAGTCCCAGTACCGCCCCGGCCCAGACGCCAACGGCCTGTTCGGCTCGTTCGGTGGCCGCTACGTGGCCGAAACCCTCATGCCGCTGGTGCTGGACCTGGCCCGCGAGTACGAAGCGGCCAAGGCAGACCCTGCATTCCTCGAAGAGCTGGCGTACTTCCAGCGCGATTACATCGGCCGGCCAAACCCGCTGTATTTTGCCGAACGCCTGACGGAACACTGCGGCGGTGCAAAAATCTTCTTCAAACGTGAAGAGCTGAACCACACCGGCGCCCACAAGGTGAACAACTGCATCGGCCAGGTGCTGCTGGCCAAGCGCATGGGCAAGAAGCGCCTGATCGCCGAAACCGGCGCTGGCATGCACGGTGTGGCCACGGCCACCGTGGCGGCGCGCTTCGGCCTGCCTTGCGTGATCTACATGGGCGCCACCGACATCGAGCGCCAGCAGGCCAACGTGTTCCGCATGCGCCTGCTGGGCGCTGAAATCGTGCCGGTCACCGCCGGCACCGGCACCCTGAAAGACGCCATGAACGAGGCGCTGCGTGACTGGGTCACCAATGTGGAAGACACCTTCTACCTGATCGGCACCGTAGCCGGCCCGCACCCGTACCCGGCCATGGTCCGCGACTTCCAGTCGATCATCGGCAAGGAAACCCGCGCCCAGTTGGAGGAAAAGGAAGGCCGCCTGCCCGACAGCCTGGTCGCCTGCGTCGGCGGGGGCTCCAATGCCATGGGCCTGTTCCACGAGTTCCTCGAAGAACCAAGCGTGCAGATCATCGGCGTTGAAGCGGGTGGCCACGGCGTACACACCGACAAGCACGCTGCCAGCCTGAACGGGGGCGTACCGGGCGTGCTTCACGGCAACCGCACTTACCTGTTGCAGGATGCCGACGGCCAGATTACCGATGCCCACTCCATTTCCGCAGGCCTGGACTACCCCGGCATCGGCCCGGAGCATGCCTACCTGCACGAAGTGAAACGGGTGGAGTACGTCAGCATCACCGATGACGAGGCGCTGGATGCATTCCATGCGTCCTGCCGCCTGGAGGGCATCATCCCGGCCCTGGAAAGCGCCCACGCCCTGGCCGAAGCCATCAAGCGCGCGCCCAGCCTGCCCAAGGATCACCTGATGGTCGTGTGCCTCTCGGGCCGCGGCGACAAAGACATGCAAACCGTCATGAGCCACATGGCCGCCCAGGAGAAACAGGCATGAGCCGTCTTGAACAACGCTTCGCCGAGCTGAAAGCCGAAGGGCGCTCGGCACTGGTCACCTTCATCACCGCTGGCGACCCGGGCTACGATGCGTCGCTGCAAATTCTGAAGGGCCTGCCCGCAGCGGGCGCGGACGTAATCGAACTGGGCATGCCGTTCACCGACCCGATGGCTGACGGTGTGGCCATTCAGCTGGCAACCCTGCGCGCCCTGGATGCCGGGCAGACCCTGGCCAAGACGCTGCAGATGGTGCGTGACTTCCGTACCGGCAACCAGACCACGCCCATCGTGCTGATGGGCTACTACAACCCGATCCACCGCTTTGGCGTCGAAGCCTTCGTGGCCCAGGCCAAGCAAGCCGGTGTCGATGGCCTGATCATCGTCGACCTGCCGCCCGAGCACGATGCCGAACTGGCAAGCCCGGCCCAGGCTGCCGGCATCGACTTCATCCGCCTGACCACCCCGACCACCGACGATCAGCGCCTGCCACGGGTACTGGAGCGCAGTTCCGGGTTTGTCTACTACGTATCGGTAGCAGGCGTGACCGGCGCAGGCTCGGCCACAACCGAGCACGTCAGCGAAGCCATTGCGCGCCTGCGTCGGCACACCGACCTGCCGATCAGCGTTGGTTTCGGCATTCGTACACCCGAGCAGGCCGCCGCCATCGCACGCCTGGCCGATGGCGTGGTAGTGGGTTCGGCACTGGTGGACAAAATCGCCCAGGCCGAGCGCCCGGAACAGGCTGTAGATGACGTGCTCAGCCTGTGTGCGGCGCTGGCAGAAGGCGTGCGCGGCGCCCGTCGCTAAGCTGGCTTGCCCTTACTGCCAGTAAGCTGGCAGTAAGGGCAGCCCGGGCACTATTCACCGAATAGCGAAAGGTCCAGCGGGCGCACCGCCCCCATCCAGATCGCATGGTCGCGGTGGTCGGCCAGCTCATCCCCGGTCAGCGGGTGCATGAACACCACCAACCCCTTGCGGTTGAGCGCCAGCCACGGCAACACCACGCCGACGATTTCCGGCTCGAACGCCAGCTGGCAACTCCACTCAGGGTGCGGCCCCACTCGCTTCTGGTGCAGGCGGCCCATGGTCACCGGGAACAGCCGCGCGGCTTCCTCGCAGAGCTCACGGGCCTGCTCCAGGGTGGCGGCATCGTAATAAACGTGGGCGTGGTAACCCTTGATTCTCTGCATGTTTACCTCCGCTGCTGCAATGGCCATGACTATACCCGGCCAAAACCGATGAGCGCCCTGGAAATCACCGCTCGCGCTCCTGCTCCAACCAGCTTACAAAGCGTTCTATCAGCGCACCACGGCGCTTGCGCGGCGGCAGCACGGCGTAATACCCGCGTGCCGACCGCAGGCTGCCTTGCAGTGGCCGGCAGAGCAGGCCTTGGTCCACCAGGCTGTCCACCAGGTGCCCCCAGCCGATCGCCACCCCTTGCCCGGCAATGGCAGCCTGAATCAGCAATGTGTAGTTGTCGAAGCGTAGCTGCCCCGGCGGCGGCGGGCTGGCCACACCCAACCCACGAAACACCCCCGCCCAGTCGAACCAGCGGCTGGACTGCTCGCCCTTCAGGTGCAACAGGGGCAAACGTTGCAAAGCCTCGGCTGACAAGGGTTTGCCACCGATCAGCCCAGGGCTGCACACGGGGAAAACCTCTTCATCGAACAGCCAGCGGCTTTCCCCCTGGCGGAAGCGGCCATCGCCGAACAGCACGGCCACATCGATGTCCGGGCGCAGCATGCCTTGGCTGCGTTCCCCGGTCACCAGGCTGACATCCACCTGTGGATAAGCCTCATGAAAACGCTGCAGCCGGGGCATCAGCCAAAAGGCGGCGAATGCAAAATCGGTCGCCACCTGCAACACCTCGCGCTGGTGGCGCGCACTGGCCTGGGCGATCCCGTCATCCAGCGTGTACATGGCCTGGCTCACGTGCTCGAACAGCAGTTGGCCAGCCTCGGTTAGCTCGATGCCGCGATAAATGCGGTCGAACAACCGGTTGCCTAGGTGCGCCTCCAGCCGTTTAACCTGCTGGCTGACCGCTGGCTGAGTAGTGCCCAGCTCCAACGCGGCTGCGGTAAACCCGCGCAATCGCGCTGCCGCCTCGAACACACGCAAGGTATCCAGCGACACGTCGGCCAAATGCTCAAACATAAGAGCAGCTAATCCCAGTCATTGCCCGGCATGGGCTTTACCCATGTTATCCACAGTCGCATCTTGATAGGCAAGCGGTTCGCATAACCCTCGACGATGGAAGCTACCCATGACGCGCCCCAATATCCTGTTCATCATGGCCGACCAGATGGCGGCGCCGCTGCTGCCCATCTACGGCCCATCCCCCATCCAGATGCCCCACCTCAGCCGGCTGGCCGAGCAGGCCGTGGTATTCGACTCGGCCTACTGCAACAGCCCACTGTGTGCACCCTCACGGTTCACCCTGGTAAGTGGCCAGCTGCCCAGCCGTATCGGCGCCTACGACAATGCTGCCGACTTCCCCGCTGACGTGCCCACGTATGCCCACTACCTGCGCCGCCTGGGCTACCGCACGGCGCTGTCGGGCAAGATGCATTTTTGCGGCCCCGACCAGTTGCACGGCTATGAAGAACGGTTGACCAGCGACATCTACCCGGCCGACTACGGGTGGGCAGTGAACTGGGACGAGCCCGACGTGCGCCCCAGCTGGTACCACAACATGTCATCAGTGCTGCAAGCTGGGCCGTGCGTGCGCACCAACCAGCTCGATTTCGATGATGAGGTGGTGTTCAAGGCCCGCCAGTACCTGTACGACCATGTGCGTGAAAGCGACGGCCGGCCGTTCTGCCTGACGGTGTCCATGACCCACCCGCACGATCCCTACACCATTCCCAAGCGCTACTGGGACCGCTACGAAGGTGTGGATATCCCCATGCCCCGCGCCGAGTTCAGCCAGGCAGAGCTGGACCCGCATTCGCAGCGCCTGCTGAAGGTGTACGACCTCTGGTACAAGGCGTTGCCTGAAGAGAAGGTCCACGATGCCCGCCGTGCCTACTTCGGCGCGTGCAGCTACATCGACGACAACATCGGCCAGCTGCTGCAAACCCTCGAAGAATGCAACCTGGCCGATGACACGCTGATCGTGTTTTCCGGCGACCACGGCGACATGCTTGGCGACCGCGGCCTCTGGTACAAGATGCACTGGTTCGAGATGTCCGCCAGGGTGCCCCTGCTGATCCATGCACCAAAGCGCTTCAAGCCTGCCCATGTCGACGCGTCTGTATCAACCTGCGACTTGTTACCGACCCTGGTGGAGCTGGCCGGTGGTGCTGTGGATAAAAACCTGCACCTGGATGGCCGCTCCCTGCTTGGCCACCTGCAAGGGCACGGCGGCCACGATGAAGTGATTGGCGAATACATGGCCGAAGGCACTGTGGGCCCGCTGATGATGATCCGCCGTGGTGCCTACAAGTTCGTGTACAGCGAAGACGACCCTTGTTTACTCTATGACCTGAGCCACGACCCGCACGAGCGGGAGAACCTCACCAGCAGCCCGGACCATCAGGCGCTGCTGCAGGCATTTGTCGAGGAAGCCCGCCAGCGCTGGGACATACCCACCCTGCGCCAGCAGGTGCTGGCCAGCCAGCGCCGCCGCCGCCTGGTCGCCCAGGCACTGGCCATCGGCAAACTGAAAAGCTGGGACCACCAACCCGTGGTGGACGCCAGCCAACAGTACATGCGTAACCACATCGATCTCGATGACCTCGAGCGCAAGGCACGTTACCCACAGCCCGCACCCATGGATTGAGAAGAGAGGCCGCCATGCACAAGTTCTCCGCTACCGTGTTGACCCTGGCCATCGGCCTGGGCACCGTCACCGCTCACGCCGCTGACAGCAGCGACCAATGCACCACCGTGAAAATGGCCGACCCCGGCTGGAGTGATATCGCCACCACCAATGCCGTCGCACGCCTGCTGCTGGAAAGCCTGGGCTACAAGGTCAAAATCGACAGCCTGGCCGTACCGATCATCTACGGCGGCCTGAAGGATGGGCAAGTCGACGCCTTCCTCGGCAACTGGATGCCAGCGCAGCAAGGTTTTCATGACAAGTTCGTCGCCAACGGCGATGTTCTACAGCTGTCGCGCAACCTGGAAGGCACCGAGTTCACCCTGGCGGTGCCGGACTACGTGTGGAATGCCGGGGTGAAGGACTTCGCCGACCTGCAAAAGCACGCCGACAAATTCGACAAGAAGCTGTATGGCATTGGCTCCGGGGCGCCGGCCAACCTGTCGCTGAAAGAGATCATCGACAAGAACGCGTTCAACCTGGGGCAATGGAAGCTGGTGGAGTCCAGCGAACAGGGAATGCTGGCGCAGGTTGATCGCGCGGTGAAAAAGCAGCAGTTCATCACCTTCCTGGGCTGGACACCGCACCCCATGAACGTAAAGCTGAACATGCATTACCTCACAGGGGGCGAGCAATGGTTTGGCAGCAAAGGCGATGTCTACACGCTAACGCGCAAAGGGTATCCACAGGCGTGCCCCAATGCTGCCAAGCTGTTGGGTAACCTGAAGTTCACACTGGACATGGAAAACAGCATCATGGCCAATGTGCTGGACCAGAAGATCAGCTTCGATGAAGCCGCCAAGGCTTGGGTCAAAGCGCACCCCGAGCTGCTGGACGGGTGGTTGGCCGGGGTTACAACCAAAGCTGATGGCAATGCCGTGGAGGCTGTCAAAGCCAAGCTGTAATACCCCGTAGTGTGGGGTATCTGTGGGGGCCAGGTTTTTTTCTAACATTGTGGATAACTCATGCATCGCATTCTGCACCTGCTGCCGTTCCTGAGCTGGCTACCCCGTCAATCGGGTCGCAGCCTGCGCCAGGACCTGCTGGTGGGGCTGAGCGGTGCAATCCTGGCCCTGCCACAATCCATTGCCTATGCATTGATCGCCGGCTTGCCCGCCGAGTATGGCTTGTACGCCGCCATCGTCCCCGTGCTGGTGGCCTGCCTGTGGGGCTCGTCCTGGCACCTGATCTGCGGGCCCACCGCTGCCATTTCCGTGGTGCTCTACGCCAGCATCAGCCCACTGGCCGTGGCTGGCAGCGCCGACTACGTTACCTTGGTGCTGCTGCTGACGTTCCTGGGCGGCGTTTTTCAGTGGCTGCTGGGGCTGCTGCGGTTCGGGGCAGTGGTCAACTTCGTTTCCCATTCCGTGGTACTGGGTTTCACCCTCGGCGCAGCCATCGTGATTGCCTTGGGGCAATTGCCCAACCTGCTGGGCATGGACCTGGCCAGCCAGGCCACGGCATTGAAGACCGTTCAGGAACTGGCCCACCACGCCGGGGAGATAGACCTGCCATCCTTGCTGCTGGGTTTGGCCACGGTGGTGCTGGGCGTCACCCTCAAGCTCTGGCGCCCACGCTGGCCCAGCCTGCTGATCAGCCTGGTGGTGGTGAGCGTGCTGGCCTGGGTGCTACCAGGGTACTTCGGCCATGTGCCACGTGTGGCAGCGTTCACCGGGCAACTGCCTCCGTTCAGCCCACTGCCTCTGCTTGATGTGGAACTGATCCTGCGGCTGCTGCCAAGTGCTGTGGCGGTGGGCATGTTGGGGCTGGTGACCAGCCTGTCGATTGCCCGTTCGCTGTCGGCACGCTCGGAGCAGATAATCGACCCCGACCAGGAAATCCGCGCACAGGGCCTGTCGAACATCGCTGGCGCCTTTTGCTCGGGCTACCTGTCTGCAGGCTCGTTCACCCGCTCGGGCCTGAGTTACGAGGCCGGCGCTCGCTCGCCCATGGCAGGCGTGTTTTCGGCGCTGTGGGTGGCGGTGTTCGCCGTGACGGGGGCAGGGTTGATCGCGCAGCTGCCCATCCCGGCCATGGCCGGTAGCATCCTGTTGATTTGCTGGGGGCTGGTGGACCACAAGGCAATACGCGCACTGCTGCGCGTCAGCCGCTCGGAGTTCCTGGTGATGGCACTGACCGCCGCCGCCACCTTGTTGCTCGAACTGCAGACAGCCATCTACGCCGGGGTACTGGCGTCGCTGTTCTTCTACCTCAAGCGCACCTCCCGGCCCCGGGTGCAGCAGAGCCGGGAAGGGGACGCGGATGTGCTGCGCGTGGGCGGGTCAATCTTCTTTGGCGCGGCGCATTACCTGCAGGTGAGGTTGCAACGCTGCCAGGGGCCGCATGTGGTGATCGATGCCCGGCAGGTGAACTTCATCGACTACTCGGGTGTGGATATGCTGCACCGGGAGGCGCGGCGCTTGCAGCGGCTAGGTGGCAGCTTGACCCTGCATCACGCCAAGACGCACGTAGTCGAAGATTTGCAGAAGCTGGAAGGTGCCGACCGGTGCCCCATCCGTTTCGCTGAATGAGCGCCACAGGCCCGAAGGGGCCGCAAAGCAGCCCCGGGCACCCTCAACCGCGCGCCAGCTGCCGGCGCAACTCGGCCAGCACCGGTGCAGTATCAGGCCGCACGCCACGCCAGATGAAGAACGCCTCAGCCGCCTGCTCGGCCAGCATGCCCAAGCCGTCCAGCACCTTCGCCGCGCCCAGGTTGGCTGCCCACTCGCAAAACGGCGTCGGCGCCTTGGCGTACATCATGTCGTAGCAGACCGTACGCCCCGCCTCGACAAGGCTGTCGGCAATCGGTGGCAGCTCACCTGCCAGGCTCGCCGAGGTGGCGTTGATGATCAGGTCCACCGGCTCATGCAACCAGGCAAAACCGCTGGCCACCACCGGCCCAAGTTCATCGAACTCATGCGCCAGTTGCTCGGCCTTTTCCACCGTGCGGTTGGCGACTACCACCGACTGCGGCTTGTGCGCCAGCAGCGGCTCCAGTACACCCCGTACGGCGCCGCCGGCACCCAGGATAAGGATGCGCTTGCCGGCCAGCTCAACCCCCGCATTTACCGTCAGGTCACGCACCAGGCCAGCGCCATCGGTGTTATCGCCCTGCAACGTGCCGTCTTCCAGCTTGCTGAGGGTGTTCACCGCACCGGCGCGCTGGGCACGGGGTGTGAGGCTGTCGCACAGGCGGTAGGCCTCTTCCTTGAAGGGTACCGTGACGTTGGCGCCGCTACCTTGTTTGAAGAAACCCCAGGCGCAATCACTGAACGCGTCCAGCGGGGCCAGCAAGGTGGCGTACTCCAGGTATTCGCCGGTCTGCTCGGCAAACAGGCGGTGGATAAGTGGCGACTTGCTGTGGCCAATGGGGTTGCCAAACACAACGTACTGGTCCATGACGGCTCCTTGGGTTGCCACGGGCTTACTGGCCAAGCCAGTCACGGTCTTGCAGGAAGTATTCGGTCAGGCGCGCTTCCTCGGTACCCGGTTCGGCCTTCCAGTCGTAACCCCAGCGAACCTGGGGCGGCAGCG
The DNA here is from genome assembly GCF_001320125.1 of Pseudomonas sp. NBRC 111119. Classification (NCBI taxonomy): domain Bacteria; kingdom Pseudomonadati; phylum Pseudomonadota; class Gammaproteobacteria; order Pseudomonadales; family Pseudomonadaceae; genus Pseudomonas; species Pseudomonas sp. NBRC 111119. Next base: position 2,011 of record NZ_BCAV01000042.1, on the reverse strand, counting down.
ACATCAGGATCGATTCGGTACGCCCGCCCGATTGCAGGCCAAACAGCGTGCCACGGTCATACACCAGGTTGAATTCCACGTAACGGCCACGGCGGAACTCCTGGAATTCGCGCTGCTGCGCGGTGTAGGCCATAGCCTTGCGACGCTGCACGATTGGCACATACGCCTGGATGTAGGCATCACCGATGGCGCGGATAAAGGCGAAGCAGGTGTCGAAGTCCCATTCGTTGAGGTCATCGAAGAACAGGCCGCCAATGCCCCGTGGCTCGCCGCGGTGCTTGAGGTGGAAGTAGCGGTCGCACCAGGCCTTGTAGCGGGGGTAAACGTCGGCACCGAACGGCGCGCAGGCCTGCTCTGCCACGCGGTGCCAGTGGATGCAGTCTTCTTCGATGCCGTAGAAGGGCGTGAGGTCGAAGCCACCGCCGAACCACCACACCGGCTCTTCACCTTCTTTCTCGGCAATGAAAAAGCGTACGTTGGCGTGGGAGGTGGGCACATGCGGGTTGTGCGGGTGGATCACCAACGATACGCCCAGCGCCTGGAAGCCACGGCCGGCCAGCTCAGGGCGGTGGGCACTGGCCGACGGCGGCAGGCCGGTGCCGAACACATGGGAAAAGTTGACCCCGCCTTTTTCAATCACCTGACCGTCACCAATCACCCGCGTACGGCCCCCGCCACCGGCTTCGCGCACCCAGGCGTCCTCGACGAAGCGGGCGCCGCCGTCTTCGGTTTCGAGGGCAGAGCAAATGCGGTCTTGCAGGTCGAGCAGGTAGGCTTTCACGGCCTCGGTGCGGCTAATCATCGGGTCACCAGGAACGGGCAGGGAAGAATTCGCGCGTAGCATACCATCGCCGGCCGGCACACCGCAGTTGACGGCAGTCAAGCAAAGGCGTCCGATAGGAGGCCTTTCCCGATCCCGAAACCAGGAGTAGCAGATGGCCAAGCGTATCCAGTTCAGCCAGCACGGCGGCCCTGAAGTGCTGCAGTGGGTGGAGTTCGAGCCCGCCGCGCCCGGCCCGCAGCAAGTGCGCGTGCGCAACCATGCAGTCGGCCTGAACTTCATCGATACCTATTTCCGCAGCGGGCTGTACGCGCCACCATCACTGCCATCGGGCCTGGGTACCGAGGCAGCGGGTGTGGTGGAAGCCGTGGGCGAGGGCGTTACCCGCCTCAAGGTGGGCGACCGCGTGGCCCATGCTGGTGGCCCACTGGGGGCGTACAGCGAGGTGCACACGCTGCCAGAGGCCAACCTGGTCAAGCTGCCGGACGCTATCAGCTTCGAGCAGGCCGCAGCGGTAATGCTGAAGGGTTTGACCGTGCAGTACCTGCTCAAGCAAACCTACGCCGTACAGCCTGGCGACGTGATCCTGTTCCATGCGGCGGCGGGGGGCGTGGGCTCATTGGCCTGCCAGTGGGCAAAGGCGCTGGGTGCCAAGTTGATCGGCACCGTCAGCTCCGCGCAAAAAGCCGAACGGGCCAAGGCCCTCGGTGCATGGGCGACCATCGATTACAGCCACGAAGACGTCGCCCAGCGCGTGCTGGAGCTGACCGACGGCAAGAAATGCCAGGTGGTGTATGACGGCGTGGGTGCCGACACCTGGCTGACCTCGCTGGACTGCCTGCAGCCACGGGGTTTGATGGTGAGCTTCGGCAATGCCTCGGGTGCGGTGAGCGGGGTCAACCTGGGGATTCTGTCGCAAAAAGGCTCGCTGTACGTGACCCGGCCAACCTTGGCGACCTACGCCAACAACGCGCAGAACACCCAGGCCATGGCGGATGACCTGTTTGCGATGATTGCCAGCGGCAAGCTGGTGGTGGATATCCAGCAGCGGTATCCGCTGAGCGAGGCGGCCAAGGCGCAGGCGGAGCTGTCGGCGCGCAGGACGGTGGGGTCGACTGTGTTGCTGCCTTGATGGGGGATGTTGAGGCGGCTAGGTGTCCGCCTTGACGATTGTTCCGCCTGTAAGACCGAGCGCCGCCCGCGCGGCGCATCGCGAGCTGCGCTCGCTCC
>NZ_BCAV01000041.1:0-79348 GCF_001320125.1 Pseudomonas sp. NBRC 111119 | reverse complement strand
CTGACCGCTTGATCCCTCTCTTTCCCCCACACGAATGCTACGTCGAAGTCTTCGCTGGCGGTGCCGCGTTGTTCTTCATGCGTCCCCAGCCCGCCCCGGTGGAGGTGCTGAATGATCTGAACGGTGACCTGGTCACCCTTTATCGCGTTGTGCAGAACCACCTGGAGGAATTCGTGCGCCAGTTCAAATGGGCGCTCAGCTCCCGGCAGATCTTCGAGTGGCAGAAGATGACGCGGCCTGAAACCCTCACCGATATCCAGCGAGCAGCGCGGTTCTTCTACCTGCAGCAGCATGCCTTTGGCGGCAAGGTAACTGGGCAAACCTTCGGTACCGCAACTACTGCGCCGGCCATCAACCTACTGCGCATTGAGGAAAACCTCTCCGCCGCGTGGCAGCGCCTCGCTGGCACCTACGTCGAGAACCTGTCTTGGCTCGCTTGCGCGGAACGCTATGATCGAGCGCACACCTTCTTCTACATGGACCCACCCTACTGGCAGACCGCCGGGTACGGTGTGGACTTCCCCTTCGAGGAATACGAGCGCATGGCCGACTTCATGCGCCGGTGCAAGGGCAGGGTGATGGTCAGCATCAACGACCACCCGGACATCCGGCGTGCCTTCGACGGCTTCCATTTCGAGTGCCTGGATATCCGCTATACCACTACGAATCAGCGCCAATGTACGGCTGAGGTGACCGGCGAATTGGTGATCATGAATTGGCAACCCGCGGGTCTTGGACAACTTTTCTGACGATGGCCGAGCAGGGTGGGCAGGGCCCCACCCCTGGCTCTGTCGATGTGCGAGCTATCGGCCCATCGCGATTCGTTGCTGCAGCTCTTTCAATTGCTTAGCCTCATCTGCCGTGCGCCGTTCGATTCGATGGTGCAGGGCAGCTGAGAGCTGAAACAGCTCCGGGGTGGATAGCAATAGGTGGCCAGTGGCAACGGCGCTGATCATTTCCCTCAGCGTCATCACACCAGCGTCTTCCGGGATTGGTCGGATCTGTTCCTTGCCCGTATGATCGAACGATATCATCCAGCGCCGGCCCGTCAGTGTCGGCGCTTCAGCAGGCTTTTCTGCTGGCTGCTGAGTGAACTGGCGGTTAAGCCATATGCGGTACTCGTTGCCCAGCTCGGCCTTGCAATAGTCTGCTGCACGCTCGGCACCCACGGTGTCGATCATCCACAGATCACGATTACCCCGACGCAGCTTACGCTTGTGTTGTGGCAGCAGGCTGCGGACTATTCGATCAGAGCTGCCCAGGCCAAGTGCTGTGCAGAGGTTGCCGGCGCTGAGCCAGTAGGTGTCGTTCAGTCTAGCGATCAGGATGTGGCGGCCGCGGAACGCGCGGTGTTCGAGCACGGCATCATGTATAGCTGGAAGGCTGCTCTTCTCGGTGGCCGCTTGCTCCAGCTGGTTGAAGGCGTTGATATATGCCTCTTTCCACTTCGCCGCTTCTTTACCAGTGAAGCCCATGCACAGGAAGGTGAAGCCATCGCGGGTCATACGGTAGTACGGCTCTGGCTTGTTGTTGGAGCCAGGACGAGTACACGGCGCAAAATTGCGCTGTGTGAATTCAGAGGAACAATCCAGGCTAGCAATCCGCTTGAGGACGTCTTTATGGAGCTTGCCGAAGTGGGCAGCGACATCAAGGCTTGTAGTAGTTGGATGGCCGTCAATCAGTTCTACGGCTACGGTAGGAGCAATGGATGCGATGGCTTTCATGGTGGATCTCCTGTGAGGTAGGAGGCTCCGCGCCCGAGGCCAATCGGGTGGGCGAAGCCGTGCAGGTTGGCCTACCGGCTCACAGGGGCCGGCCACCCTTACGGGTGCCTACACGACTCCGCCCATAATGCAGGCGTAGCCATGCTGCGGACGAAAAAAAACCGCTTAAAGAGCGGTGATTACGTCCGCCTGTGAATTTCCGGGAGGCCAATCCCAGGCTGCAGGATTTACTGCAACGGGCTCAAGTTAGCGTGGTCGGCATGGAGTGTCAACATTTGGACTCCGTGCCCTTTGCGTTACCTTGGTGACACGGCCGGTAAAGCTAAGCTTTTGAGCTGATGGTGGCTGAGTGATATCGTCTGCCTTGGTCGGTTTGAGTCGTGCCGGCACAAGTGCCTTCAGCTGGCTGAGAACTGGCTGGTTGGGATGTGATGGAATTGTAACGTTATCTAGGGAAGCAACGATGCCTACTATCAAAACTACTTTGCTTGCAGGTGCCAAACCTGAGGCCGCAACACTTGAGAAAATCCAAGAGCAGTATGGCGCTCGTCCAGGGCAGTCTCTTGAGTTTATGGTTTTTGAAGTTGATTATGATCGAAAGAAATATTATTGCTGCTGGTCTGGTGGAGAGCTGAAAAGCGGCGAGCCTTATCTAACACTAATCGGGCAGGCGGCACTTGAATCTCTTTCAAATTTACCGCTCGGGCGCGATGACGCTTTGATCATTCAGGAGTTGAGAATTGGTGAAACGCCACTCAGAAATAAAATCAAAGCGACTTTGAAGCGTGCGCCGGCAAATTCAAAGATTTGCTTCGTTGGTGATATGCAAGGGGAACTCGACGGGCACCTGCCTCAAGCGTTCAATCTCCAGAAAGGTTCTAAAACTATTTCGCATTAATCATTGGGTAAGTGTAATGGTGGACGGGTTTGAAGATGAAATTAAGCGGGAGGTTGCAAGCATCATTGACAGTCTGGAGCGTGCCGAAGCTCGATTCGAACTGGCCTCGTTTGCACCACAGTCTGACAATTCCGAAGCCAGTGATCGTGCGATTGCTGAAGTGCGTAACGCTTTAGAGGCGGCGAGGCTAGTAGCTACGGCGCTCGGAGGTGTTGCAAAGCCCGTGCGTCACTGAGGTGGTTGCCTACTTCCCGGTTAAGTGAAATTGGGCAAAATGGGTCAAGCCGAGCGCCCTCCCATGCTCCTGAATGGCCTTTGCGGCCTTGATGCACTGTTGCAAAATGGCGCTCAACCCCTGTTTCCAGGGGGTTGGGCGCTGTTTCTTGTTAATGCTCAAGCACAATTGGGGGGTATGGCTTTACAATTCTTCGCAGCGTGCCAGCCTTCCTGAGCTGGGTAAGCGATTTTTTATATCGTCGTCGTTAATGAGGAAAGCATGGTCTACGACGTTTCCTATTACTGCTTTTCATCTGGCTCTGCATTAGATCTGGCCCCGTGGGTAGCAATTTTTATTTCGTTACTTGCGATAGGTGCCACTATATGGCAGTCCCACTTATCTAGAACTCACAACAAGTTAAGCGTGCGTCCGTATCTGGCTGGCCATAGCTCATGGGGCGAAGAAGGTGTTTACAAGCTTGAGGTGCGCAATGATGGACTTGGCCCGGCGATAGTTACCGGGGCAAGAGTTTACCGCAGCGGAGTATTGGTTGAAGGAGAGGGCCCCTCTCTCGTAGTCAAGGCATTCGAAGGCGTGCCTGGTTGTGAGTTGTTGGGTCATGAGTTTTTCTACCCGGACTTCGTTATACCTGCTGGGCATTCCATAGAGATTTGCACTCTTAAATTCGGTCCGGAGATTCCAGATATTGACACTTTCCTAGCTGGCCACCTCATGCTCGAGCTGGATTATAAGTCGGCGTACGGCGAGCTACTTCCCATGTACTCGTCACGTAAGGTGTAGAGATCGCGTTGGTCATCAAGGTTTATGCACTGATGATGAGTGGGGTGGGGTGCTACATACTGAGAGAGGCGCACTCTTGAGCTGGCTGATGAGTTTTTTGATATTATGAAACAACGTCTGTTGGCTATCGTGAAATCTGCCCATCGATGAACGGGGTTGGAAAGTTTTCGGTGGTAGTTTGCGAGAGTGGACGCGAGGTGCTCCCTGATCCACGCTATGCTGAGCTTTGCGTTCGTGGTATTTCTATAGGGTATGTTTTTTTGACAAGGGCCTTAGTATGGATCGTTTAAACCAAGAAAACACTCGGATTCCTGAAGAGTTTCATGCGGCTTTTGAAATGTGCTTTACTGCCCATGATATTATGTTGTCTCATGTTCGTTCAGGTATTTCTCAGGGTGTATTCACGGTCAATCTAGGTCTCTCTAAAGACGATCGACGATTGCTTGAGCAGTCTGAAGACTTGTTTGATTGGTTGAAAAGTAGTGGGCGCGCAGATGAAGAGGTAAAGGTTGTTTCTTGCATGGTTTTTCCTGCGATTATGCTCGATGCATTAACTTGCCTGTTTGAGTCGTTGGAGGCTGCGCGCAAAGGAAAAATGGCTGTTGCATTTATGTTGCTTAGGAAGCCACTGCAAGAAGCCCTATATTTACTTGAGTCAATGGCTATCGATCAAGACAAATTCGCATCTGATCTCGCAGAGGATCCTTTGAAGCTTAGGCCTCATGTGGTAGGTGGTGTGCAAGGTCATGAGGCCCGAATCCAAAAGGTTTTGCACAAGACTGCAGGTGTGTTGAATTTTGATGCGGGCTACTTGGCGCGGCTTCGGTATGATAAATCGTGCTCGGATAGTTTTGATGGCGTGTGCAATAAGGCAATGCACTTGATTACTGAAAACAGGCATATAAAAACAGAAGCTTATAATGTCAATTTTATTTTCTCGGATTATAGGTCGGTTTACTCTCAGTGGTCTTATTTCTTTTCTCGATTACCTTATGTGATGATGTATCTGGTTGCGGTAACTGAGTATGTCGCATCGCAGTTCGCTTTGACATTCCCTGAATATACGGAGGATATGATGCGACGCTTAGTGGCGTCACTTGCGCTCAGCAGTGCCCGGATGAGAGATGATTACAGAGCTGAATCCCTTGATACCCTGGTTTCGGCTGCGGTGGAGTGGCTCGATTCCCACTGCTTGAGTCATGGCTATAAAACGCCCGAGATCGAGCATCTGCCCAGAATGGCACGGTGCGGTGCGTTTCCAGACGAAACGGACGCAGACCTCCAAGCTCGGCATGATCGTTACGCGGCAGGCATTAAAAAAACTTGAATGCGGGCGTTGGTACAAAAATTGGTACGCGTGAGATTTGTGTGTTCTGTAACCCTTTGTTTTCAAGGGTTAAAACAAAAGCCTACCCAATCCATCATCGGAGCCGATCCCGGGTGGATTCTGTCAGCGGTGGGCTTGAAATCACCACTAGCTGGGAGATCGCTCACTTCCGTAGGCGCTCTACCCCGGATGAGATCGCCTCAGCATGGATGTCTAGCGTCGCTAACGCAGCCATGATGTTTTCATGTATGTGGACTGAGCCGCGATGGCTCACCCATAGTGAGAGTTCCTCCAGAGCTGCTCTGATGGCGACCTGATTCAGATGCAACAGCTCAAGGGTGTCAGCTGTGGTTGAGGCTTGGTCATCCATGCGCATGCTCCAGATACGAGATTTTTTAGGGCAAAAATAGGGCAAATTCTAGGGCGCTTTAGGCCTAGGTGGGCCAGCAGGTGACGACAGATTAGCCGTCTTTTCTGGCCTATGGCGAGCTATTGAGAGCGACGGGCGGGTTCAAATCCCTATCTCTCCGCCATTATTAAAAGCCCTTGTAAATCAATGAGTTACAAGGCAAGAAAACGGTAATTATGTAGTAAGTTTCTGTAGCATCGCCTTTTAAGGTGGTAAAGCAGAAAAATACCTACAAATTACCGTTTTTTTTCGCCTGCCTTTTTTCTGGGTTGCGTCCTAGGCTCTGTACGAAAACAGATGTCGCAAACACCGCATGGAACAAGCCATTGAGACCATGGCTGCATAGCTTTTCGCGAGCTTGTCGAAGCGTGTCACGATGCGGCGGTTCTCTTTCAGCCAGCCAAACATGCGCTCAATGATGTTGCGCTGTCGGTATTTGGGCCGATCAAATAGTCTGGGTAAGCCAGGCTTGAGTTTGCGCTTCATCGAGCGCATCGGGATGACGGGTTGCATTCGGTAATGGTCACAGTAACGGCGCACGCTTCGGCGTCGTAGCCCTTATCGGCGAGTAACCATTTGCAGCGCTTGCACAGGCGGCCACGTTGGCGCGATGGAATGCTGACTTCGTCCAACAATGGTTGGGCGAAGCTTATGTCACTGGATTGGCCGCCAGAGAGGAGGAAGCGCAATGGTATCCCGTTAGCGTCGCAGAGCAGTGGATCTTGGTTGTCAGGCCACCACGACTTCGGCCTAGAGCGTGATCGGCAGGTTCGTCAGGCCCCCTTTTTTCCGAGCGCCAGATGAGGCTCGGGTTGCACGTACTGCGGTTGAGTCGATCATCCAGATTTGCAGATCGATCAAACCTTACTCATTCGATCTCAGGTGTAAGCGTTTGAGCATCTGATCGAATGTCCCCTGGTTACGCCAGTCGCGAAACCGTTGATACACAGTTGACCATGGGCCGAAGCGTTCCGGCATGTCTCGCCATGCAGCGCCCGAGCAGAGCACCCAAAGCACGCCATCGAGCATCAGGCGGTCGCTCATGCGTGGCCGTCCTCGGCCATGAGTTTCGATGAAGAGATCAGAGACCACATCCCAGGCCTCGTCCGAGAGTTCGTAACGCTTTGCCATCACAGAATTCCTTTCCGTAGATGGCCGGGAACCCTACAGAATTTCAGCTTCCGAAGGGCACCAATTGGGTTTCTCGGGATTTCATACAGAGTCTAGTCGCCGAATCACTTTACCTTGCCCTTGTGGTGGCCTTTGGATAGCATCGGGGCTTATCACAAGGATGTTTAACTATGCTCAGTCGCTCCTTCAAAGAAACTATCAGGTCCGTGGTGGAGGCTTCTCAACAGCCCCTGACACCGCAAGAGATTAAAGAGGTCGTAAAGGCCCAATATCCAGAATTCCATGGTACGCCTTCACACCTTCGCAACGTTGAGCGGGGTCACTACACTACGTTAGATCATGCACTGTTGGCGCAGATTTATGGGGTGGTTAGGACCAATGATGAGTTTTTCTGTGACTACTCCACTAAACCTTATAAGGTATCGCTGACTACTGGTGAGCTTGCTGAAGATGCACCTGAGCTTGATGACTTTGATACATCCGTCGGAAACGTCTACGTGTTTAAAACAGGCACCTATACTCAGCAGGGTCGCGAGATCATTAAAATAGGCTTCACATCTCAAAATATAGAAAAGCGAATTTTGCAACTCTATACAACTGGTGTGCCTTTCGAGTTCTCCGTTCACAAGGTTTACTCAACTCGCAATTTTATTGAGCTTGAGCAAGCGCTGCACAAGTTGCTGACAAACTTTAGAATCAATAGGTCTCGAGAGTTTTTTACTGATGATGCTCTTCCATTTATTGATGGGGTGGTGGAGATTCATAGGTTGATTCAGGCGGAAGCTAAGCAGTAGTTTTTGTGATAAGGAGTTTGAAATGCCAAGGATTACACTAACAGATGTTGTAGATATTATTTCTAAGTCGGGCACGCCCAAGGCAACGAAAGTAAATCAGATAAAATATCGTCAGGCTTATTCTCCGCAGACTGATTTTTATAAGCCTTTAAGGGAGTGGATTGTCTCTATCCATCAAAAAAATCATCCAAAAAATCAGTTAGGTGATGTGCTGAAGTTTCTTACGGACGAGAAAAAAATAAAAAATTATCCTAAAGCTATTAGTGGTTATGAGAAGTGGTGGGGAAGGAAGGTTATCAGTTGGGGATTTTCTTTTAGTGCCGTTTATAGTTATCAGAATGTTGATATAGGCATAAATCCAGAGCTGGGGTTGGTGGTGGATGGAGTTCCGTATCTCATAAAGCTTTATCTGAAAGACGAACCTCTCCATAAGCTTCGAGTCGATGTTATTTTGGCACTAATGCAGTCTGCATTAAGTTCTGGCTTGCCTCAAAATTGCAAGATGGCTATTTTGGATGTTAGAAATAGTAAGCTATTTTGTGCAAATTATGATTCGGCGTCTCTTGAGAAGTTGATGCGAATGGTGAATGCTGAGTTAGCTTATGTTGCGACGCTATGGGATCAAATATAGGTGTGGTGTGTGAGCGTGGGTATTTTTAGTTTGTATCTTGTTTAGGTTTAAATTGGGGTGTTGGAATGGATATAAAGGAAGTAAGTTTGATTTTACGTGTTGAGGGCGGAGTTGCCGATGAAGGTTTACTGGATGTGTATGATGCTGCGAACACGATCACAGGTCTTGCTCGGGCTGTGAATTTGGTGGCCCATGCTTTTGCAAATAATGAAGAGGTGAGGACAAAAAACCAAAGCGCAAAAGGCGCGCAGGCATTTATTCATTCATCAAAGAAAGGGTGTTTTGAAGAACAGGTTGATATCCGTTTTGGGGAGAAAATCGCGAGAAAGATAGGTGGCACTGTTTTAGTTAATGTTTTTTGGGATTACTTGAGTTGGACATTGTCAAGTTCCGTGGGCGTGGAGTATGAACCCCAAACGCCATATGTAAAGAAACTTGCCTCTAAGAAGGAGCTGTTTATTCATGAGGTGGCAGACGCGCTCGAGTCTCCGATGTATCTAATACATAAGGCTGTTATGAGTGATGAGAACGTTAAGATTTTCTTCAATCGCCCAAGGGTAGGCGATGCGCTAACGCTAGGAATTGATACGCTCGACTATGTGACGGTAAGAGAGGTTCAGGCTGATAGCGAATATATAGTGGGGAATGTTACTAAGGTAAATGTCCTTAGTCATTTTGGCCGATTATTCTCTGATGAAGAAGGTAAGGTGGTATCTTTTGCGCTAGCTCACCCTGACGATCACAGATTGAAAGGACTTTCATTGAAGTCGATGCAAGAGCACAACGACGGATTGCCTGGTAAGGTACATCTTCGGGTGAAAAAAGTCGTGAGTGCCAGTGGCGTAGTGAAGCGGTATATAGTTGAAGATATTTTAGAGATATTGTAATGGCTGATCCATCACAGTACTGTATGGTTGTGATAGACGTTTGCTTGACCATGAGCGAATGGGCCTCCTGCTGGCAGGCACTCGGGGTTATTGCCATGGTTGTATTTGGTACAGTTGGCTTGTATAAGATCTATCAGGAGTTGCGTAGGTTAGATGAGCAGAGATTAAAAGAATTACAGGATAAGGATATTTCTGCGCGGTTGAAGAGGACTGAATTTTTTCTAGCTCAGCATCGTAGATTATTTGATGATAAAGATCTGTCTGAAGTTCTATGCCTTGTTGATTCTGATGATGTGCGTCTTGCCAACAAAGATATGTGGGATAAAAAAAGAAAGCTGATGGCTTTCTTTGAAGAAATTGCTTTGCTCGTTCGATCAAATCAGATCGATCGGAAGGTGGCTTATTATATGTTTGGATATTATTCCTATTGTGCTATGTACGGTAAAAATTTCAATGAGGGTATAGATGTTTGCCAAGAGTACTGGGGGCTTTTTTTTGAGTTTGCGACAAATGCCAAAATTTATAACGATAGTGTTATTGGAATGCCACCAGAAATAGCTCTGTAATTTATGTCGTTCAAGAGGTTGTCTTGACATTGTGTCTGTCGATGTCGTTCGGAAATTGGATTTCTGGAGCAGATTTCTGTAGCACAAAGGACGTAAACCCATTAACGGCAGTGTTTTCAAGGTGTTCAGAGTATTTGTCCGCTGCTCCCTATCTCTCCGCCATACAAGATGAAGCCCCTGTCAGCGAAAGCTTTCAGGGGCTTTTTGGTTTTTGGCTATTTTTTCATCATCCCCAACTCAGCATCATCCAGCAGCGCCTTGGCCATGGCGCTGAGGTAATGCGAGGCCCAGATCAGTTTCTGGTCGCCTTCCATCAGCCCGGTGATGATCAGGTCGCGAACGTAGCCCATCAGTTCGGAGGCTTGTTCGCGGGCGTCCTGGCAGGGGATGCCGGGCTCTATGCGGAACAGGGGGTGGGTGTTGTTTTCGCCTTGGTAGAAGCAGGTCTTGCCGACGGTGGTGGGGTCTTTTGGGGCGTCGGTTGGCATTGTGGTATTTCCCTGGAATTTGCGATGGCTCTGCTGGCCCCTTCGCGGGTAAACCCGCTCCCACTGGGGGACGGGGTGTGCCCGCGATGGGGCCAGGCCTGCTAGTGCAAGCTGTGCGGTTCGGCGGTTATCGGCGAGCGCATCTGCAGTTGCATCAGTGCCGACTCGACCAGGTCCTGCACTGCCTCCATTTCATGGATGACCGCCTGCATCACCACCGAGCTGTGTGCGGTGGGTTGAAGCTGCACGGATTGGCGGGCGACGCACAGAGCGCAGCGTATATATTCCGAGGAATGGGCGAGGGTGTCTTGGAGGGTTTGTGTGGCCAGCCGATAGGGAGGATCGGGGACTATCTTGCGCATGAAAGCTCCTTGGGTAAGTGGAGCCGCCTGGCAACGCTGTCAAACGAATGGAGGCAGCTATACACAGGTTGACAGACCGGTTACCCAAGAACCCGGCGCACACGAATGTGCCCCATGCACAGCTGCCATAAAGCGCTGAACGGATACTTGAGTGATCGGCCTGTCAAAGCCGGTCGTTGATTTTGCAACGACCAACCGAGACTAGAACGCGACCCAATCCGTCGCAACAGTTTGAGCAGTTCGGCAGTATGTTTGGGAAATGGCCTACAAGAAAGGGAATAATTCTGATCGTTGAAGCTGTAGGACGAAAAACAGCTATCCATCGCTATCTATTGCTATAACCGCCGCTGGACGTGCCGCACAGCCGGCTAATCCACAATCTCCTGCAATACCTGCCCCAGATCGAGCTCCATCGACAAGGCAATAAAACTCACCTTGTCATCCCTACCCACCGGGTAAACGGTAGCCTCGCTGTCCGCCGGCAACACCACCTGATCGCCGCTTTCAAGCAGCTGTTGCGTGCCATCAGCCCGTTTGATCTGCAACCCACCCGAGGTTGTAAACAGCAGCAGGTCATTGACCGGCGCCAGTTGCGCAGCCGTGCGCAGGTGGCGGTATTCAACAATCCAGCCATCAACCAGAAACGTCTTGCTCAACTCGTAGTTCAGCGAGCACTTCAGTGACAGGCTGCTCATGGCCGCTATCACCTGGTCGTGGGGCAGGCCCTTGGGCATGAGGCGCGCAAACTCGCTTAAATTTGCAAGTGTCACCTGTTTGCGTGCTTGGCTCATGCCGGTTTCCTTGTGAGTGGCGGGGTGCTGCGGGCGGGGTGCTGCGTTGGGAGGGTTCACGTCACGACCACAGCGTGATCGCGATGTGTGCGCCGATCCCGGCCGCCACGCTGAAAATCAGGCTGCGGGTGAAATAGGCAACCAGCGCCACCGGTATGGCGGCCAGCATGTCGGCGTTCACTGCCATCAGCGTGCCGTCCTTGGCCATCAGCAAGGCTGGCACGGTGATGCTGGCGATGATCGCCACGGGCAGGTATTCGATGACGTCGTTGAACACCTTGGGCGTGCGCTGCATCCTGAACAGCAGCGGCGTGGCGCGGGTCAGGTAGGTGATCGCCATCATCAGCGCCACCGCAGCGATCAGGTACTTTTCTTCAGGCATAAGCCAACTCCACAACCCACGGCAGTTGCCACGAATACATTGAGGGGGGAAGGGAAGAACGCGTTGAGCAGGCACGTGGTGGCAATCACTACCAGGGCAACCACCAGCTTGGGGCGGCTGTTGCACAGTGAAACCAGCACGTAGATCATCATGGCGGTCAGGGCGTAGTCCAGCTTGAACTGCGAGAACCGGTGCAGGGCGTCGGACGCCACTGCGCCCAGCAGCGCGCCGGCAATCCAGCTGGCATGGCACCAGGTATTGAACTGCAGCAGGTAGCCGGGCGGGGTGTATTTGCGGCTTTGCAGGCGCTGGCTGTGCAGGGCGAACGACTCGTCGGTCAGGCCGAACGCATACAGCAGCTTCTGGGTTTTGCTGATACCCAGCCCCTCGCTCTGCTTGGCCATGTACATGGCCATCAGCATGTGCCGCGAATTGATCAGCAGCGTCGACACCGCGATCGAAAGCAGCGGTGCGCCTGAGGTGATCAAGGCCAGTGCGGCAAACTGCGCCGCCCCGGCGTACACGAACACGCACATGGCCACCGGCAGCCACAAGGGCAGCCCGGCGTTGATGCACATCACGCCGAACACGAAGCTCACCACGAAATAGCCGGTGATCACCGGCAATGCGTCGAAGAAACTTTCCTTGCGCCATACCGGTTGCAATGCGAGGTCGGTCATAGGTCGACCTCGCAGGTGATTTCACCGCGTGTCTGGCTGAAGCCCTGTTTGTTCCAGAAGTGCATCGCCGAGGGGTTGGCCTCGTCGATGAACAGGAACACCCGGCGGATGCCATGCTGGCGGAAGTCGTTGAGAATCGACGTGGTCAGCGATGTGCCGATGCGGCTGTGCCGGTAATCCGGTGACACGGCCAGGTGGTTGATGGTGCCGCGCGTACCCATCGCCCCACCGGCCACTGCGCCGATGATCGCCCCGCTGTGGTTCTCGGCCACGTAGCAGAAGGTGCTGTCCGAGCCCAGCAACCCCTTCAGCAAGTCTTCGTTCTGCCAGTCGCAGAACGACACTTCGTTGAACCGCTTGAGAAAGCTGACCAGCCGCGTGGCATAGAACGGCGTAGCCTTCTTGATGGTCAGGCCGTTGATGTGGTCGGGCGTGGCAACCTTGCGCGCTGCCAGCTCCAGGCTATTTGACAATGTCATGTTCGCTACCCGGGCGGGAGAAGGAGATGGCGATGATCTGCCGGTAGCCCATTTCCGATTCGCTGGGGTTGATGGCCGGGGTTACGTAGTGCTGCAGTTCGCGGTCGAGGAAGTACGTGGTGTCGAGAATTTCCTGGTAGGTGCCCGAGTCGATCACGTTGGACTGTTTGTCGTAGACCTTGCTGGTGGCGCCTTCAACGTTGTGGCGGCCCCAGAAATGCACGCCGCTGAAAGGGTAGCCGTCGCAGTGGATACCTTCGGGGGTGATTTCGATCTGCGCGCCGGGTTTGATCTCGATGCGAATCTGGTGCACCTGGCACTGCCAGGTCACATCGTGCAGTTCTTCGGGCAGCACCGCCTTGTAGACGTCGAAGTCCAGTTTGATTAGGGCGCGCAGCACCGGCGAATTGAACACGTCGCTGGACACGTCCTCGAAGTGGCGCCGCATGCCGCCCACATATTGGTTGTGCTGCTCGGACTGCTCATAGGCGCGGTGTTCCAGCTGTTGCAGCTCGCCGGTGACCGGGTTGAAGTCGAAGTCGCTGTAGCGGCGGTAGCGGGTGCCTTTTTCGGCCTGGCCGTAGTAGCGGTCGACACCCATGGTTTCCCAGCTCTTGGAAAACGACACGAAGTGGCCAAACCCGCCGCTCAGGGCAAAGTCGCTGCCCAGTACGTTCACCGTCTTGTTCTGGCGCAGGGCGTCATCAATGTTCCGTTTGAGTGTAAGCATTGGCATCTCTTCCAGTTGAAAAACTGGGCGCCAATCTAGCAGGCGAAATGATGGCAGAAACTTCACTTTTTTTTGAGGTGCCTCAACCGTCACTTGCTGGCGGGCGACCGGCCGAGCAGACAGGGCAGGGGTTCTGCGGTATGCTCTCAGGCCTTGTTGCACGCGGGTTCGCGCGAGTGGTGGAGGGGAGTCGAATGGATATCAAGGTGCTTAAGAACATCGCCAATGTCGCCCGTACCGGGTCGATCACCGATGCGGCCGAACAGGTACACGTCACCGTCCAGGCGCTGGCAGCGCAGTTGAAGAAGCTGGAGGACCATTGCGGCTTCAAGCTGTTCGACCGCACCAATAAAGGCGTGTCGTTGACCCAGGAAGGGGTTGGCATACTGCCCCACATGCTCGAAATCGTCCGGTCTTCCGAGCGTATGCAACTCAAGATCAAGCAGTTGCGTGAGCGCCAGAGCCAGCCGCTGCGCGTCGCCCTGAACAGCACCCTGTCGATGGAAATCAACCAGCAGGTAATGGCTGGCGTGGCCAGCAACCTGTCCGGCTGCAGCCCGATCTTCAGCTGCTCGGAGTCCCCCGACAACCTCACCAAGCTGGCCAAGGGCGAGGCTGACATGGTGGTCATCCTGGGGGACAGTGTGCCCGACGGTTTCTATTCGGTGTCGCTCAAGGGCCTGCGCATCGAAGTGGTGGCCTGTTCCGTCAGCGAGGGCACAGCGCCGTCCGTCGTGATCAAGCCGTTACCCGAATGCCCCTACTCGTCGATTTTTGCACGTTTCGCCGACCGCCAGAGCGGTGGACTGGACGGGGCCACGGTGTTCCATTCCGGCAGTGAAATTGTCAGCGTGTCGATGATCAAGAGCTTTGGCGGCATGGGCGTGCTGTCGCGTGCAGTGGCCGAAACCAACGGGCTGTACGTATGGCCGGGCTATTCGGAGTTCCTCGACGTGTACCTGGTGATGAAGGAGCCGTGGATCGTCGAAGAGGAATTCCCGCAGTTCTGCCCGGTGCCTTCGCCCGTTTGCGGCTTCGATGCCATCAGCGCGTAACCTACGGGCCTGAGACAACCTGTCGCCTTGCACCCAGGCGGCCAATTTGTTTGTGCTGGCATTTCAGTTACAATCAGAAAAACGATTCAGTGACGTCGGTCAATACGACAAAAGCCAGAATCGTTTTCTGGTTCTCTGGCAGCCCGACAATGATCAATAACAAGCACGCGCTGAAGAACACGCTTTATCTGGGCCAGCCACAGGCCCTACTCCGTTCTCCTGACTGGAATTGATCAATGTTCAAGAAAGCTGGCAAGACCCTGCTGGGTCTGGCTGTCGCTGCAACTGTCATGCAAGCGCACGCCGCAGAAACCAAGAAAGTCGACGTGCTGCTGGTCGGCGGCGGCATCATGAGCTCCACCCTGGCCGTGTGGCTGCACGAGCTGGAGCCAAGCTGGTCGATGGAAATGGTCGAGCGCCTGGACGGCGTCGCCGAAGAAAGCTCCAACGGCTGGAACAACGCCGGCACCGGCCACTCCGCACTGGCCGAGCTGAACTACACCCCGGAAGACAAAGACGGCAACATCAACATCTCCAAGGCCATCGAAATCAACGAGGCCTTCCAGATTTCCCGTCAGTTCTGGTCCTGGCAGGTACGCCAGGGCGTGTTGAAGAACCCGCATTCGTTCATCAACACCACCCCGCACATGAGCTTCGTCTGGGGCGATGACAACATCAAGTTCCTGAAGAAGCGCTACGAAGCGCTGCAGGCAAGCCCGCTGTTCCGCCCGATGCAGTACTCCGAAGACCACGCGCAGATCGCCAAGTGGGTACCGCTGATGATGGAAGGGCGTGACCCGAACCAGAAGCTGGCCGTGACCTGGACCCCGATCGGTACCGACGTGAACTTTGGCGAGATCACCCGCCAGTTCGCCGCGCACCTGCAAACCCAGAAGGGCTTCGACCTGAAGCTGTCCAGCGAAGTGCAGGACATCAGCCGCAACAAGGACGGCTCCTGGCACGTCGAGTACAAGAACCTGAAGGACGGTACCCAATCGGCCACCGACGCCAAGTTCCTGTTCATCGGTGCCGGCGGCGGCGCGCTCAAGCTGCTGCAGAAGTCGGGCATTCCTGAAGCCAAGGAATACGCAGGCTTCCCGGTAGGCGGCTCGTTCCTGGTGACCGAGAACCCCACCATTGCCATGCAGCACATGGCCAAGGCCTACGGCATTGCTTCCACCGGCGCGCCACCCATGTCGGTACCGCACCTGGACACCCGCGTGCTGGACGGTAAGCGCGTGATCCTGTTTGGCCCATTTGCCACGTTCTCCACCAAGTTCCTGAAGAACGGTTCGTACCTGGACCTGCTGAGCAGCACCACGACGCACAACCTGTGGCCAATGACCCGCGTGGGCATCGATCAGTACCCGCTGGTCGAGTACCTCGCTGGCCAGCTGATGCTGTCTGACGATGACCGCTTCGCTGCCCTGCAGACCTACTTCCCGCATGCCAAGAAGGAAGACTGGAAACTGTGGCAAGCTGGCCAGCGCGTGCAGATCATCAAGCGCGATGAAGAAAAAGGCGGCGTGTTGAAGCTGGGTACCGAAGTGGTAGCGTCTCAAGACCGCACCATCGCCGGCCTGCTGGGCGCCTCGCCAGGTGCTTCCACCGCAGCGCCGATCATGCTGAACGTGCTGGAAACCGTGTTCAAGGAAAAGGTCGCTACCCCAGAGTGGCAGGCCAAGATCAAGGAAATCGTTCCGAGCTACGGCACCAAGCTGAACGATTCGGCAGCGGCCACCCAGAAAGAGTGGAACTACACCGCCGAAGTGCTGCAGCTTGAAAAACCGCCGGTGATCGACGAAAGCGTTGGTACCAGCGTTGCGGCGCCAGCCAAGCCGGTTGAAAGCAAACCAGAGAACGACATGGCGCTGTAAGCAGCCGCAGTGTTGTGATCAGAAGCCACGGGGGTAACCCTGTGGCTTTTTTTTTGAGTGCAGCTCAATGCTGGCGCAGGATGCAGGCCAGCAAACCAGGGAAGCGCTCGGCCAGCATCTCGCTGCGCAGCGAGTTCATGTGAGTGGTGCCCACATTGCGGGTGTACACCAGCCCTGCGTCACGCAGCACGCGAAAATGATGGGACATGCTCGACTTCGGCCGCCCGCCGTCCAGCTCGCCACAGCTGGCTTCCGCCACGCCTGCCAGGTGGCGCACGATCCCCAGGCGCACGGGGTCGCTCAAGGCGTACAGCACGCGTTCAAGAATAAGGTCATCAGCGGTGGGATGTTTGTAGGCTCGCATGGTCTGCATGATACCGGGGCTTTTCATTATTGCCATAGTTCGATTATGATCGAACTACCGTATTCAATGAACCTGGAGTTTTCCATGGCCGCGCTGTTCGAACCCTTCACCCTCAAAGACATCACCCTGCGCAACCGCATTGCCATTCCGCCGATGTGCCAATACATGGCCGAAGACGGCATCATCAATGACTGGCACCACGTGCACCTGGCGGGCATGGCTCGCGGTGGTGCTGGCCTGCTGGTCGTAGAAGCCACTGCCGTATCGCCGGAAGGCCGCATTACCCCCGCCTGCGCCGGCATCTGGAGCGACGCACATGCCCAGGCATTCGTGCCGGTGGTGCAGGCGATCAAGGCCGCAGGCGCGGTGCCCGGCATCCAGATTGCCCACGCCGGTCGCAAGGCCAGCGCCAATCGCCCTTGGGAGGGTGACGACCATATCGCCGCAGGCGACCCCCGGGGTTGGCAGACCATCGCGCCGTCGGCCATCGCCTTTGGTGCCAACTTGCCGAAAGTGCCCCAGGCCATGACCCTGGAGGACATCGCCCGGGTCAAGCAGGACTTCGTCGACGCCGCGCGCCGTGCCCGCGAGGCCGGCTTTGAATGGATCGAACTGCACTTCGCCCATGGTTACCTGGGCCAGAGCTTCTTTTCCGAGCACTCCAACCAGCGCACCGATGCCTACGGTGGCAGCTTCGACAACCGCAGCCGCTTCCTGCTGGAAACCCTGGCAGCCGTGCGCGAGGTGTGGCCTGAGCACCTGCCGCTCACCGCGCGTTTCGGGGTGCTGGAATATGACGGCCGCGACGAGCAAACCCTGGCCGAGTCGATCGAACTGGCGCGCCGCTTCAAGGCCGGTGGGCTTGACCTGCTGAGCGTCAGTGTCGGGTTCACCATCCCGGACACCAACATCCCGTGGGGCCCGGCGTTCATGGGGCCGATCGCCGAGCGCGTGCGCCGTGAGGCCCAGTTGCCGGTGACGTCGGCCTGGGGCTTTGGTACGCCGCAACTGGCTGAAGGCGCCCTGCAGGCCAACCAGCTGGACCTGGTTTCGGTCGGCCGCGCGCACCTGGCAGACCCACACTGGGCGTACTTCGCAGCCAAGGAGCTGGGGGTGGACAAGGCCTCGTGGACGCTACCGGCGCCTTACGCGCACTGGCTTGAGCGTTACCGTTAAGTGAGGGGTTGGGGGCTGCTGTGCAGCCCCTGGCAAGCTGCAGGGTGCGGTGGCAGGGCGTGCCGGGGGATCAGCCCGCAGGGGCGGCCCTCGGCATCCACCACTTGCATCGCATCCAGGTGCTGATGGCGGTCAAACATCTGCAGCAGGTGGGCTACCGTGGCGTTCAACCGCACGGTAGGTTGGCCGGGCAACAGGGCGTCGGCCAGTACAGGCAGGGCGTAACCGCCAGGTATGCCCACCGCCTGCGGCCGCCCAAGCAAGTAGCCTTGTACCAGGTCTACGCCCATCTCCATCAGCACCTGCAGTTCCTCCATCAGCTCGATCCCTTCGGCAATCACCTGTGCCTTGGACGCCCGCGCAATTTGCAGAATGGAGCCCACGAACTCGCGCTTGAGCGGGTCCAGGTGGATGCCATCGATAAAGTGGCGATCGATCTTCACGTACTCGGGGCGTAGCTCCGACCACAGCCGCAAGCTGGAATAGCCCGCGCCCAGGTCATCCAGGGCAATGGAAAAACCCATGTCCCGGTAGTGGTGCAGCGCGTTGGACAGCAGCTGGAAGTCGTCCGTGGGGGTGTGTTCGGTCAACTCGATCACCACCCGGCTTGGCGGCAGGCCGGCCTGTTCGAGCAGCTTCAGGGTCAGCCCAGAAGGGTAGTGCGGCTCCAGCAACGACTCCGGTGACACGTTGAGGAACAACTTGCCCTGCAGTTGCTGCTGGCTGAAGCCCCGGCAAGCGCTTTCGCGGCAGGCGGCTTCCAGTTCTGTCAGCCGGCCGCCCTGGCGGGCAATGGCAAACAGGTTCAGGGGGGCATGCAGCGGGCTGTTGGAGGGGCCGCGGCTCAAGGCTTCGTGGCCGAACACCCGCGCTTCGCTCAAGCAGATGATGGGCTGGAACAGGCTGTGAATACTGCCGTGTGCCAAGATGGCACCCAAGGCACTGAGCTGTTCGGCAACGGTCATGAGGTGTCCTTGAAAATGAAAGGGCCGGGCATTCACATGCCCGGCCCATATTTCACGACAGCGCGATGACTGTTTGATGACAGCTGATTTTATTTAGCCATCATCCAGGCTTGCCCTATTTTTTGGCCATCTTGGTGCTTGCACTCAGGTAGTCGATCAGAATACGACCGGTTTCGGAGAGGTAGGCATCATCTTCTGGCTTGGTGTCTTCGTCCTCGGCGGGCAAGGCATCCTCGTCCACCTTTTTCAGCTCCTTCAGTGGCTCTTCACCCTTGGCCTTGCGGCGGATGTTTTCCAGCGCCAGTTGCTTGGCTTCCACTTCATCGTGGCGCGCTCGGCGCTCCTGCTCGTTCAGGCTGACGGTCTTTTCGTTCATCAGTTGCTGCGTCAAGGCCAGGCGGTCGCGGATGTAGGTGAACTCTGCGTCCTTGTCGCTGCGCGCCTCATGCTGCGCCTTGAGCTGGGCCAGGTAAGGTTTGAACGGGTCGACGGCTGGCTTGATCACCGGGCGAATGGTGTCCCACGGCATGGCCTCGGGCAGTGCACTTTCGCCGATTTCCTTGGTGTCGATGATCGACGGGTAGTCGATGTCCGGCAGCACGCCCTGGTGCTGGGTGCTCTGCCCGGAGACCCGATAGAACTTCGCCAGGGTCAGTTTCAGCTCGCCATGGTTGAGCGGCTGGATGGTCTGCACGGTGCCTTTGCCGAAGGTCTGGCCGCCGATGATCAGGGCGCGGTGGTAGTCCTGCATGGCGCCGGCGAAAATCTCCGATGCCGAGGCGGACAAACGGTTGACCAGCAACGCCAGCGGGCCTTTGTAGAAGGCACCTGGGTTTTCGTCTTCAAGCACATCCACACGCCCGTCACTGTTGCGTACCAGCACGGTCGGGCCTTTCTCGATGAACAGGCTGGTCAGTTCGGTGGCCTCTTGCAGCGAGCCGCCACCGTTGTTGCGCAAATCGATGACCACGCCGTCGACCTTTTCCTTCTGCAGCTCGGTCAGCAGCTTTTTCACGTCGCGGGTGGTGCTCTTGTACTCCGGGTCCCCGGCGCGGTAGGCCTTGAAGTCCAGGTAGAACGCCGGGATCTCGATGATGCCCAGCTTGTAGTCGCGCCCGTCCTGCTTCAGCTTGAGCACCGATTTTTTCGCGGCCTGCTCTTCGAGCTTCACGGCTTCACGGGTGATCGACACGATCTTGCTGGTCTGGTCGCTGGGCGCATTGCTGGCCGGGATGATTTCCAGCCGCACCACCGAACCTTTGGGGCCACGGATCAGCTTGACCACTTCGTCCAGGCGCCAGCCGACCACGTCGACCATTTCCTTGTTGCCCTGGGCCACGCCGATGATCTTGTCTGCCGGCGCAACCTGCTTGGTCTTGGCGGCGGGGCCTGCGGGCACCAGGCGCACGATCTTCACCTGGTCGTTGTCACTTTGCAGCACCGCACCGATGCCTTCGAGCGACAGGCTCATGTTGATGTCGAAGTTTTCGGCGTTATCCGGCGACAGGTAATTGGTGTGCGGGTCGTAGGACTGGGCGAAGGTGTTGATGTACGCCTGGAAGATATCCTCGGCACGGGTCTGGTCCAGGCGCGCCAGCTGGTTCTTGTAGCGCTTGATCAGGGTTTCCTGGATCTGCTTGGGGTCCTTGCCGGCGATCTTCTGGCGCAGCACTTCGTCCTTGACGCGCTTGCGCCACAGGTCGTCGAGCGCGGCCTGGTCTTTCAGCCACGGGGCATCCTTGCGGTCGATCAGCAAGGTTTCGTGGGTGGTGAAGTCGATCTTGTCCACGCCCTTGTTCAGCTCGGCCAGGGCGAAGTCCAGGCGCTGCTTCACGCGGTCCAGGTAACGTTTGTAGATGGTGAAGCCCGGTTCCAGGTTGCCGCTTTTCAGGAAGTCGTCGAACTGGGTCTTCCACTTGTCGAACTCGGCAATGTCTGCGGCCGTGAAGTAACTGCGTGCCGGGTCCAGCAGCTTGATGTAACTGTCATAGATGATGACCGAACGGGCGTCATCCAGCGGCGGCTTGCTGTAGTGGTGGCGCTTGAGCAGCTCGACCACATTGAGGCTGGCGACGATCTCGTCGCGGTCGGGCTGCAGGCTGTCCCATTTGTTGGCGGCCGCCGCATTGCCGCCGAGCGCGAGGCTGCCAAGGCCAATCATGAATGCCAGGGCGGTGCTAGGTAGGTAATGCTTCATGCTGATTCGACGTGGGGGCAATTGATCACGCATAGTAGGCCGTCTTTTCCGTTCGCCGGTTCCATAAAAACCGGGCGCATACTGCAAAAAGCCTGGGCACGGGGTGGCCCAGGCTCGGTCATATGATTCAACTATGGAGGCACTGTGAAGGCATTGCAAGGCGTTGACGGACATGTGGCCTGGGTCGAAGCCGAACGCCCGGCTTGTGACGCGGGGCAGGTACGCATTCGGGTGGCTGCGGCAGGCTTGAACCGCGCCGATCTGCTGCAAATGAAGGGTTTGTACCCACCGCCGCCGGGTGCCAGCCCCTACATGGGCCTGGAGTGCGCTGGCGTGGTCGCCGAAGTGGGCGCTGGCGCCGACTGGCGTGTAGGCGACCGGGTGTGTGCCTTGCTGGCCAGCGGCGCCATGGCCGAAGAAGTGGTGGTGGATGCCCGCCACGTGCTGCCGGTGCCCGAGGGCCTGAGCCTGCACGAGGCGGCGGCGCTGCCGGAGGTGTATGCCACCGCCTGGTTGAACATCTTCCAGCTGGGGGCCGTGAAGGCCGGTGAGAAGGTGCTGGTACATGCCGGTGCCAGTGGTGTGGGCTCGGCGGCCATCCAGCTGTGCAAGGCATTCGGCAACCCGGTGTGGGTCAGCGTTGGCTCGCAGGATCGCTTGAACCATTGCCAGGCACTGGGCGCGGCAGGCGGCGTGGTGCGTAACCAGAACCTGAATGAGCTGGAAGGCTTCGGCCCGTTCGACGTGATTCTCGACCCGGTGGGCGCCAGCTACGGCGAGCTCAACCTCAAGCTGCTGGCCCGGGATGGGCGCTGGGTGATCATCGGCGTCATGGGCGGGCGCAAATTCGAGGTGGACCTGGCGCAAGTGCTGGGCAAGCGTGCGCAGATTACCGGGTCTACGCTGCGCAACCGGGATGACGGGTTCAAGGCCGAGCTGCTGCGCGACCTGCAACAGCAAGTGTGGCCTCTGTTCAGCGAAAGGCGCTTGTCGCCGCTGCTGGTGGATACCTACGCGGTCGAGTTCGCCCAGGCGGCGTATGCCGAGCTGGAAGGCAACCAGGTGTCGGGTAAGCTGGTGATTGTGATAGACCCGAGCCTGGTTTAAGCAGGCCAGGCCCTTCGCGGGTAAACCCGCTCCCACAGTGATTAGGGCTGCCCCCAGATGAGCGGTCATTTGGGGGCGGGGCTGCTCGCGATGAGGCCGGTCAGCTCCAGGCCAGGACCGGCCAGCCGTTGGCCTGGGCATGCTCGCGCAGCGCCGGGTCCGGGTTTACCGCGTAAGGGTGGTCCACCTTCATCAGCAAGGGCAGGTCATTGCGCGAATCGGAATAGAAACTCGCCCCTTCCAGGTTTTCCTGCTCCTGGTCCAGCCACGCCATCAGGCGGGTGATCTTGCCCTCGCGGTAGGTCAGCACACCGCGGGTGCTGCCGGTGTACACCCCGTTGTGCGCCTCCAGTTCGATCGCCAGGAACTCGTCCACCCCCAGGCGCGCCGCAATTGGCCCCACCAGGTGGTTGCCGCTGGCCGAAATGATCAATATGCGGTCACCGCGCCGGCGGTGCTCGGCAATACAGCGGCAGGCATCACCGAAGATGATCGGTTCGATCACGTCCTCCACCCACGGCTCCACCAGGTGCGCGACTTCTTCCAGGGTGCGCCCGGCGATGGGTTCCAGGCTGAATGCCATGTATTCCTCCATTCGCAGGTGGCCCTTGCCGTAGGCATCCATCAGTTGCTGGTCGCGGCGCAGAAAGGCCTCGCCATCCACCCAGCCCAGGCGGGCCATCTGCTCGCTCCACAGCGACGCGCAGTCGCCATGGATGAGGGTTTCGTCCAGATCGAAAATGGCCAATGCCATGTATGAATCTCCTTAAGCCACTTCCCTAAGCGCCGTCGGGTCGATCGACACGCTCACCCGTTGGCCGTCCGCGTGCAGGTCGGCCGGTGAGCGGTTCAGCACATCGACCACCAGCTCAACCTCGCGCACTTGCACACGATAGCGGATTACGTTGCCCAGCAGGCTATGGCTGCGCACTTCGGCATCCAGCTCGCCTTGCAGGCCCAGCGTGATGGACTCGGGGCGGATCGCCAGGCGGCTGGCTACCGGGCGCTGCAGCAGGCGGCTGGCAGTGTCGGCATCAAGCAGGTTGTAGTTGCCGATAAAGCCTGCGGCAAACAGGTCGACCGGTGCGGTGTAGAGGGTTTCGGCGTCGCCGCTCTGGACGATGCGGCCCTGGTTCATCAGGAAGATGCGGTCGGACATGGTCAGCGCCTCTTCCTGGTCGTGGGTGACGAAGATGGTGGTCAGGCCAAGCTCGCGCTGGATGGCGCGAATCTGTTCGCGCAGGTGCTTGCGGATGCGCGCATCCAAGGCTGAAAGCGGTTCGTCCAGCAGCAACAGGCGCGGGCGGGTGACCAGCGAGCGGGCCAGGGCCACGCGCTGGCACTGGCCACCCGAGAGCTGATGCGGGTAGCGCCCGGCAAAACTGCCCAGCTCTACCAGCTCCAGCGCCTCACGCACACGCGCCAGGCGCTCATCGGGCTTGACCTTCTGCATGCGCAAGCCAAATGCCACGTTCTGCTCCACGGTCATGTTGGGGAACAGCGCGTAGCTCTGGAACACCATGCCGATGCCACGTTTTTGCGGGCTCAACGGCACGATATCGGTGCCATCGAGCAGGATCTGCCCGCTGTCCACTGGCGTCAGGCCGGCGATGCAGCGCAGCAAGGTCGACTTGCCGCACCCGGAGGGGCCCAGCAGGGTGACGAACTCACCCCGCTCGATGTGGCAGTCGATGTTGCTGAATACCGGGTTGCCGGCATAGCTTTTTTGCAGGTTCTGTACGCTGACGAAGCTCATGTCAGGTCTTATCCTTGTTCAGGCGGTTGGCGACCCAGGTGAGTACCAGTACGAAGGCGAAGTACGAGATCACCAGTGCGCTGTTGAAATGGCCACTGCTGTTGCGCATGTTGTTCAGGTACACCTGCAAGGTTTCGTAGCGGGTGCCCACCAGCAGGTTGGCAAACACGAACTCGCCAAACAGGAACGAGAACGACAGCAGCAGCGCCACCATCAGGCCCTTGCGCAAGTTGGGCAGTACCACCAGCAAGGCTGCCTGCCAGGTACTGGCCCCCAGCAACTGGGCGGCGTCCATCAGGTCGCGCAGGTTGATGGCCTGCAGGTTGTTGGTAATGGCGCGGTACATGAAGGGCAGGGCGATGGTGAAGTAGCAGCCGATCAGGATCCACGGCGTGCCCACCATCGCCATCGGCCCGCTGCCGTACAGGTTCAGCAGCCCCACGGATGACACCACGGGCGGCACTGCGAAGGGCAGCAGGATAAGTACGTTCATCAGCGCATCAAGCCGGGGGAAGTGGTAGTGCACCACGAACAGCAGCGGCAGGATGACCACCACCGAGAGCACCAGCGCGCCCACGCACACCAGCAGCGACTGGCCGAATGCTGCCAGAAAACGCGGTTCGCTCCACAACGCCACGTACCATTTGAAGGTGAGGCCGCTGGGCAGCAACGTGGCTGACCAACTGGTGGCCAGCGAGTAGAGCAGGGTGCCGGCCAGGGGCAGCAGCAGGATGAGGAACAGCAGGTAGACCACCGCGCGGTGGTACCACCCGGCGTTGTTGGCTTCAGCGCGCATGATAGCTCCGTTTCAACAGCCATTGATGCACCACCGTGACCACCGTCATCAGCCCCACCAGCACCATCGCCAGGGCGCTGGCCAGGTTGGGGTCCAGGCTGATGTCACCGGCCACCAAACCGGCAATGCGGATGGGCAGTACGTTGAAGTTGCCGGTGGTCAGGGCGTAGACGGTAGCGTAGGCGCCCAGGGCATTGGCCAGCAGGATCACGAAGGTGCCCAGCAGTGCCGGGGTAAGCACCGGCAGGCCGATATGCCGCCAGTACTGCCAGTGGCTGGCACCCAGCAGCGCCGCCGACTCGCGCCAGTCTTCACGCAGCGCGTCGAAGGCCGGGTACAGCAGCAGTACACCGAGGGGGATCTGGAAGTAGGTGTACACCAGGATCAACCCGCCCTTGGAATAGATGCTGAAGTCCTCCAGCAGCCCGGCCTGTTTCAGCAGCAAGGTGAGCGCGCCATTGAAGCCCAGCAGGATGATGAAGGCGAACGCCAGCGGCACGCCGGAGAAGTTGCTGGTCATGTTGGCGAAGGCGCTGACGAAATCCCGCAGCCTGGAGTCCACCTGGCGCAGTGAATACGCGCCCAAGGTGGCGATGACAATGCCGAACAGGCTCGACCAGAAGCTGATTTCCAGGCTGCGCTGCAGGGCCTGCAAGTAGAACTTGGAGGCAAACACCTTGCCGAAGTTGTCCAGGCCCCAGCCTGCATCCGACTGCAGGCTGCCGATCGCCACCCAGGCCAGCGGGGCAATCTGGAAAATGACGAAGACAATGGCGAAGGGCAGCAGGCAGAGCACGGCGAGGTAGCGACTACGGGTGCCATTGTTCACTTGAGCAGCTCCCGGCACACAGGTTTGTCGTGAGCGGCGCCAAGCAGCTCGCAGATGGTCCCGCACAGTTCGGTCTGCAGCGGCTTGGCTGCCGGGTCAAGGCTGAAGGCGTCGCCGAACACGAACAGCGGGACCTCGCGCTCTTCGGTCAGCAGCCCATTGTGTGAGCGGTCGTTGTTCATGCCATGGTCGGCGGTAACCAGCACCTGGTAACCCTCTTCGAGCCAGCCAGGCAGGTAGTCAGCCAGCAGAATGTCGACGCTGCGGGCTGCGTTGCGATACTGGCTGCTGTCCAGGCCGTGATGGTGGCCGACATCGTCGATGCTCATCGGGTGTACCAGCAGAAAGTTGGGGGCGTGGCGGCGGCGCAGGTATTCACCGTCGGCCAGCAGGTGCGAATCGGGGTAGCGGTCGTCCCAGTAGAACAGGCCATGCTGGATCGGCAGCTTGGGTGCGTGGGTATGGCGGTCGCGCTGGGGGTCGAAAGGTGAGCGGTTGTACAGCTCGCTCATCCAGTGATACGCCGCAGCCGCAGTGCCCAGGTTGGCTTCGCGGGCGTAGTGGAACACGCTGCGCTGGTTGGACAGCCGGTTGACGTTGTTGTGCACGATGCCACTGTCGATGGGGGGCACCCCGGTAAGGATGCACTCGTACAGCGGCCGGGACAGCGACGGCAGCTCGCACTCCACCCGATAGAGCGCCGCACGGTCGGCCTCGACGTAGGCGTGCAGGTGCCCCATGGCATGGCGGGCGACCTGGAAGTTCAGGCCGTCGAGCAGGACCAGGATGACGTTGCGTTGCATGGTGACTCCAAAGGTGAACCGCGTTGGCCTCTTCGCGGGTGAACCCGCTCCCACAGGATCAACACAAGGCTACGGCCTGTGGTGCTCCAGCAGGATCAACACAAGGCTACGGCCTGTGCTGCCCCAGCAGGATCAACACAAGGCTAAGGCCTGTGGAGCCCCAGCAGGATCAACACAAGGCTAAGGCCTGTGCTGCCCCAGCAGGATCAACACAAGGCTAAGGCCTGTGCTGCCCCATCAGGATCAACACAAGGCTAAAGCCGGTGTTGATCCTGTGGGAGCGGGTTTACCCGCGAAAGGGCCCGTTCAGGCGCCAGATAGCCCAGCCCCTCACTCCATCTCGATGATGACCTGCTCCTGCCACAGCTGCGGCAGCTTCTTGGAGGTGGCCTCCCAGGCATCAGCATTCTTGATCGGTTGCGCAGTCAGATACTGCTCGTTAGGCAGCAGCTTGGCCTGCACCTCAGCCGGCAGCTTCAGGTGCTCGGCGCGGATCGGCCGGGCGTAGCCGCTGGCCAGGTTGATCTGCCCGGCGTCGCTGAAGATGTACTCACGGGTCAGCTTGGCCGCATTCGGGTGCTTGGCGTACTTGTTGATGATGGTGGTGTAGCCCGAGGTGACCGAGCCATCCGCAGGGATCAGCACTTCAAAGCGCTTGGGGTCGATCTGGTCACGGTAGCTCAGGCCGTTGAAGTCCCATACCACGCCCACTTCCACTTCACCCTTCTCAAGTGTCTGGATGGTCGGGTTGGCCAGCGACAGGCGCTTCTGCTGGGCCAGCTTGGTGAACAGTTGCAGGCCAGGTGCTACGTTGCTTTCGTCGCCCTTGTAGGCAATAGCGGCCGCCAGCACGCCGTTTGCAGCCTGGGCGGCCGTACCGACGTCCCCGATGGCAACCTTGTACTTGCCTTTTTCCAGGTCGTGCCAGGTAGTGGGGCGGTCACCTTCCTTCACCAGGTCCTTGTTGATGATGAAGGCGATGGTACCGGTATAGGCCAGCGCCCAATGGCCGTCCTTGTCACGGGCCCACTCCGGGATCTGGTCCCAGGTGCTGGGCTTGTACGGCTGGCTCACGCCCTTGGCGATGGCGATGGGGCCGAAGGCGGCGCCAACGTCGCCGATATCGGCACTGGCGTTGTCCTTCTCTGCTTCAAACTTGGCAATTTCCTGCGCCGAACTCATGTCGGTGTCGCTGTGCTTGAGCCCATACTTGCTGGCCAGGTCCTGCCAGGTGCCTTTCCAATTGGCCCAGGCATCGGGCATGCCCACGCTGTTGACGGTGCCTTCCTTGCGGGCGGCTTCTTCGAGTGCCTTGAGGTCTTCTGCGGCCATGGCCGTGGTGCAGAATGCGATGGCCGAACCGAGCAGTGACGCCATGAACAACTTTTTCATCCGTAGCTCCTTGGGTGGGTGCCTGCAACCGAACGTTGTTATGAGTGAAGCCGTTGTCTGCAGCCTTTGGTCTAGGTCAGCAAACCTTGAGCCAAGGTAGGCCGCTTGCGTGACAATTTGATGTAGGGCCCGGCCTGGGTATTTGGCGGCGAACCCCTGGCACTACAGCGTAGACCAGTTCCTGCCGGCGTCCGGGCGGCCCTGGCCCGATTCTGGCAACGTCGGCGCACAGCCTGTCACAGGATGTTCATCCGCCCTGCATAGGCTTGCAGCACGTGCCAGATGCCCCGTTGTGGGGCTGGCCTAGTCCAGATAGGTAACCTTTGATGCAGCCGATGCCACCACGGGCGGTAACAGCCATCTGCCACGCCCTGCAAGAGCAGATCGAGCATGGCCTGCTGATGCCCGGCGGCAAGCTGCCGGCAGAACGCCGCCTGAGTGAGGTGTTTGCCACCACGCGCATCACCCTGCGCGAGGCCCTGGTGCAGTTGGAAGCCCGAGGGCTGATCTACCGTGAAGAACGCCGCGGCTGGTTCGTCGCCCCCCAACGCCTGACCTACGACTTGATCGAGCGCAGCCATTTTCACGCCATGGTGCGTGAACAGGGGCGGGTGGCCAGCACCGAGTTGCTGTCTGCGCGGCTGCAACCGGCTTCGGCCACCATCTGTGCGCGCCTGCAGCTGCCGCCGTTGTCCAGTGTGGTACGCATTTGCCGGCTAAGGCGGATCGACGGCAGGGCGGTACTGTATGCCGAGCACTACCTCAACCCGCAGTATTTCCCTGACGTGCTGCAGCAGGACCTGGGGCGTTCGCTAACCGAGATCTACGAGCGGGTCTACGGGCTGCGCTACGGGCAGGTGTGCTTCGAGATTCTGCCAACCGCCTTGCCCACCGAGGCGGCCGGTGCGCTGAAAGTTTCCGTGGGCAGCCCGGGCTTGCACATCACCCGGGTCAACAGCGACCAGCACGGTCACCTGATCGACTGCGACCTCGAGTACTGGCGGCACGATGCAATCCGCATCCGTGCTCAAGCCGGCTGACCCATGTGCTTGCCAGCGGCAGTACCCTAGCTGGACGCCGCCGTGTCAGCCATGGCACCGCCACCGGCCGTCACCACCTGCACCGACAACCGTGGCGTTGCCAGGTCCAGCCCAGCCTCATCCAGCTGGCGCTTGAGCGCCAGGTTGAAGGCCCGGGACACTTCCCATTGCTTGATTGGCGCAGTCTTGAAGCGCGCCCGCAAGATCGCCGACCCCGACTCGAAACTCTCCACGCCCTGCAATTCCAGCGGTGACCAGATGTTGCGGCGCATCAGCGGGTCGCTGCGCAATTTTTGCCCCACTTCGCGGATCAGCGTGATGGCCTGGTCGATGTTCATGCTGTGCGGGATGGCCACGCGGAAGATGGCGTAGCCGAACTCGCGGGAGTAGTTCTTGATGCTCTTGATTTCACTGAACGGGATGGTGTGCACAATGCCATCGATGTCCCGCAGGCGCACGGTACGGATGGTAAGGCCTTCTACCGTGCCCAGGTGGCCGCCTACATCCACGTAGTCGTCGATAGCCAAGGAGTCTTCGATGATGATGAACAGGCCCGTGATCAGGTCGGCGACCAGCGACTGGGCACCAAAACCGATCGCCAGGCCGATCACACCGGCACCGGCCAGCAGCGGGGTCACGTTCATGCCCATGTTGGCCAGGGCCACGATCACCGCGATGATGAAGATGAACACGAACATCACGTTGCGGATCAGCGGCATCATGGTTTGTGCACGGGCGTTGGCCAGGCCGCGGCGCGAGCGCACCAGGGCATGGTGCACGGCGGTGTCCGCCAGGATCCACACCAGCCAGGCCACGATCAGCGTGGTCGCCAGGCCCAGCAGGCGCAGGCTGATGTCATGGCCGTCACCTTCGGCGAAGCTGAGCATCGACAAGCCCCACACCCGCAGGCCCAGCTCGATGAACACCAGCCAGATGAACAGGTGCAACAGCAGGTAACCAAAATTGCGCAGGCGCTCGGCATACACGGCCTGGCGCTTGCTGGCACGCTTGGGGTTGGCGGCATGCCGGCGTACCAGGCCGTTGAGCACCATGCACACCACCACCAGCACCGTGCACATCAGTGACTGGCGCAATGCGGTGCTGGTGTCGCCCGCCGACACGAAGGTGGCGAACAGCGAGATGGCCACCAGGATCAGCGCGGGCACGAACCAGAAGCTGCCCAGAATCTCGATGGTGTCGCTGAGGGTGCGCCGGGTAAGGCGGCGCGACAGCGGCTGGTTGCGGATCAGGTGAGCGATAGGCCGGCGGAAACGCAGGATGAACAAGCCGGTGCATACCGCTGCCACCACGTTGGCCAGCGTGGCCACGCCATGGGCCAGGTGCGTGCCCAGTGCTGCCGTGAGCCGTGGGTCGCCCATGGCTTCGCCGAAGGCGGCAAAGCTGCCGATCATCCACAAGGGGCGGAAGGCGCGGTGCCGCAGGATGTGCAGGGCACGGTGGCGGTGCGGGCCATCCAGCAGCGAGAAGGCGATCACGCAGATCGCCGAGAAGCAGGTACCCACCACCAAGGCATAGGCCAGCACCATGGCCAGCGACTTGCCCAGTGACGGGGGCAGCACGAAGCTCAGGTACACGGTGAACACCAGTGCCACCAGCCACGGGCCAAGCTTGCGCAGGGCAAAGCGCACCAAGTCCCAGGTACGTGGGTGCTGTGGCAGTTCCTCGCTCAGCCCAAAGCGCAGGCGAACCCGGTGGCCCACCCAGTTGAAGGCGAAGGCGAGCACGCTCCACACTGCAATCACCGCAGCAAAGCCGAACAGAATGGCCGGCCATTGGTGTACCGGCACTACCAGCTCGGCCAACTCCGCCTTGGCCTGTTCGATCTCCAGGCCCCAGCGCTGGAACGGGCTGGCGTCGCCACTGAACTGCGCCTCGAAATCATGCAGGGCGCCCCCGATCAGGCCGAGCACCCCTTGCTCGACACTGGGCTGGGATTGCCGTGTGGCGTCGCGCAGCTTTTTCAGGTCGGCCAGCAGCTTGGCCCGCTGCTGGTCGTTTTCAAGGTTCTTGATCACCTCGTCCAGCGACTTGCCCAGCGGCTCGGTGGCCTGGGGTTGCGCAGGGGCGCTGCCACCGAGCAGGCCGGGCAGGCCCGCGGCGTGGGCCGGGGTGAAAGACAGCAGAAGCAACAGCAGCAGGTAACGCAGAAGGGCAGGCACTGGCAAATCGACCTCAGGTCAAACGATTGACCGAGTGTAGAGGTTTATGTCGGCAGTTTCTCCAGGATCTTCCAGCAGGTCAGGCCAAAGATGCCCAGCGTGCCCAGCCACATCATCAACACGCCAACGTTACGCTCGCGCATGCCGAAGCCGAGGGTGAGCAACAGCAGAAAAACACAGACAGGCAGGAAGAGGGACAGAAACGGTGACATGGGCGACGATCCTTGTGCAGTGAAACCTTGAAGCAAGCATAGCGCGTTACCGCCCTGGCGGGTTGACCCCGGGCATGCCCCAAGCCAAATGCCAAGGCATGCCCAGTGCAGATCAAGGCAGTTCGCGGCTGCGGTAGAACGCTGTGAGGACTTTCACCAGGTGCGCCAGGTCGTGGCTGCCGCACAGTTCCCTGATCGAGTGCATGGCGAAGGTCGGCAGCCCGATGTCCACCGTGCGCACGCCCAGGTGGCTGGCTGCAATCGGCCCGATGGTAGAGCCGCAGCCCATGTCGCTGCGCACCACGAAGCTTTGCACCGGCACTTCCTCGGCCATGCACAGGTGGCGGAAGAACCCGGCGGTTTCGCTGTTGGTGGCGTAGCGCTGGTTGTTGTTCACCTTGATCACCGGCCCGGCGTTCAGCTTGGGGCCGTGATTGCCGTCGTGCTTGTCGGCATAGTTGGGGTGTACGCCGTGGGCGTTGTCGGCCGACACCATCAGCGAGCGCTGGATGGTGCGCACATAGGCGTCGCCGTCAGGCAGCAGGCGCTGCAGGGTCTGCTCCAGCATCGGGCCGTCGGCGCCACAGGCCGAGCTGCTGCCCACCTCTTCGTGGTCATTGCACACCAGCACGCAGGTTTCATCGCTGTCGGCGGCCAGCAGCGCCTGTAGCCCGGCGTAGCACGACAACAGGTTGTCCAGCCGTGCGCCGGCAATGAAATCACCCTGCAACCCCACCTGGGCGGCGGCCTGGGTGTCGTAGAAGCTCAGCTCGTAGTCCAGCACCACATCCGCGTTCAGTTGGTGTTCGCGGGCCAGTTGCTCGGTGAGCACGGCGCGGAAATCGAGGCGCTCATCGCCGGCCACCTGGGCCAGGATCGGTGGCAGCTCGTTCTGCGGGTTGATGGCCCAGCCTTCATTGGCCCCACGGTTAAGGTGAATGGCCAGGTTGGGGATCACCGCAATCGGCAGCGCGAAGTCGATCAGCTGGCTTTCGACCTTGCCGTCACGGCGATAGGTAACGCGCCCGGCCAGCGACAGGTCGCGGTCGAACCACGGCGCCAGCAGGGCACCGCCGTACACCTCCACACCCAGTTGCAAAAAGCCCTGGCGTTGCAGCTCTGGCTGCGGCTTTACCCGCAGGCAGGGGCTGTCAGTGTGGGCGCCGACCATGCGGATACCGTTGAGCAGCGGCGACTGTTTGCCCAGCTGGATGGCGATGATCGACGAGTCGTTGCGGGTGACGTAGTAGCGCCCACCGGGTACCACCGCCCAGCTGTCGCGCTCATCCAGGCGCTGATAGCCGCCCGCCTCAAGGCGCTGGGCCAGGCTGGCAGTGGCATGGAATGGGGTAGGGGAGGCCTTCAGAAATTCGATAAGGCCTGAGTTCAGTACATCGCGCATGGCTTACTCCGGGTCAAGCGGCTGGCAGCAAGCTGCAAGCTTCAATAAAAACCCGCTCAGGGGCAAGCCCCAGGCGGCCTGCCTGTGTGTTCACCGGCCGTTCAGAAAGGGGCGGGGCACTCGAATTTCAACCGCTGCCCGGATACCGGGTGCGTAAAGCTCAGCATCGAGGCGTGCAGGCACAGCCGCGGGTGGGCTGCCAGGGCTTCGGGGTTGGCGTACAGGCGGTCGCCCAGCAGCGGGTGGCCGATAGACAGCATATGCACCCGCAACTGGTGGGAGCGGCCGGTGATGGGCGTCAGCTCCACGCGGCAGTGGTCGCCGCAGCGTTCGAGGATGCGCCAGAACGTCAGGGCATGCTTGCCCTGCTCATGGTCGACCACATGGCGGGGCTTGGTAGGCGGGTCGTAGCGCAGCGGCAGGTCGATGCTGCCGCTGTCCAGTGTCGGCTGGCCCCAGCACAGTGCGGTGTAGGCTTTTTCGGTTTCCCGGTCATGGAACTGACGCGACAGCTCGCGGTGGCTGTCAGCATCGCGGGCCAGCAGGATGATGCCGGAGGTTTCCCAGTCCAGGCGGTGCACGATCAGCGCATCGGGGTAGCCGTTTTCCTGCAGGCGGGTGATCAGGCAATCCTTGTTGTCATCCGCCCGGCCGGGCACGGACAGCAGCAGGGTGGGTTTGTTGATCACCAGGATGGCGGCGTCTTCGTGCAGGATCTGGATAGTGGACAGCGGCATTGCGTGGTCTCGGTTGAGTCGGTGAAAAGCAGTGGGGCCGCTGTGCAGCCCATCGCCGGCAAACTGAGCCCCGCAGGCATGTGCATGACCTGCAAGAGCCGGTTTACCGGCGACGGGCTGCAAAGCAGCCCCAATAACCCACTCGTGCTCGCGGTATCAGCGATCAGGCAGGGTGATGTTCAGCTCCAGAATCGAGCAACTTCCCTGGTTTTCCAATTCGATGTGCACGTCATCGTTGCCGATGTTCACGTACTTGCGAATGACTTCCAGCAGTTCTCTTTGCAACTCCGGCAGGTAGTCCGGTTCGCTGCGTTGGCCGCGCTCGTGCGCCACGATGATCTGTAGACGCTCTTTCGCCACCGACGCGCTGGTCTGTTTTTGTCTGCCACGAAAGAAGTCAAAAAGGTTCATGGTTTATTTGCTCCCGAAAATGCGCTCGAAGAATCCCTTCTTCTGTACATCGATGAAGCGCATCGGCTTCTCTTTGCCCAGCAGGCGGTCTACCGCGTCGCTGTAGGCCTGGCCGGCATCGCTCTGGTCGTCGAGAATGACCGGGATACCTTGGTTGGATGCCTTGAGCACCGCCTGCGATTCCGGGATCACGCCCTTGAGCTTGATCGACAGGATTTCTTCGACGTCGGCCACGCTCAGCATCTCCCCCTTTACCACGCGCTCTGGGTGGTAACGGGTGATCAGCAGGTGTTCCTTGATCGGCTCTTCGCCGTTTTCGGAGCGGCGCGACTTGCTCGACAGAATACCCAGCATGCGGTCGGAGTCACGTACCGAAGACACCTCAGGGTTGGTGACCACAATGGCTTCATCGGCGAAGTACATGGCCAGGTGGGCACCTTTCTCGATGCCGGCCGGCGAATCGCAAATTACGTACTCGAACTGTTCTTTCAGTTCCATCAGTACCTTTTCAACGCCTTCCTGGGTGAGGGCGTCCTTGTCACGCGTCTGGCTGGCGGCCAGTACGTACAGGTTCTCCAGGCGCTTGTCCTTGATCAGGGCTTGCTGCAGGTTGGCTTCGCCGTTGACGACGTTGACGAAGTCGTACACCACGCGGCGTTCACAGCCCATGATCAGGTCGAGGTTACGCAGCCCCACGTCGAAGTCGACGATGACGGTCTTGTGGCCACGCAGTGCGAGGCCGGTACCAATGGCGGCGCTGGTGGTGGTCTTGCCCACACCCCCTTTGCCGGAAGTAACCACGAGAATTTTGGCCAAGGTGTTTCACCCCTAAAATGATCGGGACGCAAGTCCCTGCAAATAACTGAAGTAACGGCAACGGTAAAAAGTTGCGCTAAAAATGCTGGCAAGTATCCGTTAAAGACGGGTGATGTTCAACACGTCGCCAGACAGGCTGATTTGCACGCCGGTGCCCCACAGCGGGTCGCGGCGCAAGTCTTCGCAGACTTTGTACTGGCCGGCAATGGAAACCATCTCGGCGGTCATTTGCTGGCAGAAGATACGCGCCTTGGTATTGCCCTTGATGCCGGCCAGGGCCCGGCCGCGCATGGCGCCGTACACATGGATGTTGCCATCGGCCAGAAGTTCCGCACCCGGGCTGACCGAGGTGGTCACTACCAGGTCGCCGCCCTGGGCGTAGATCTGCTGGCCGCCGCGCACCGGCGAGGTGATGATGCGGGTGGGCCGCACCTCAGGCTCCACCACCGGTGGCGGGGTGGGCGCAGGCTCTGGCTTGCGCACTTCCGGCTCAGGCTCCAGTGGCCGTTCGCGGGCACCGGACGGCGGCAGCACAGGCAGGTCAATGGCAATGGCGGCCGCAATGTCCTCGATGCGATTGGCGCGGATGGCCAAGGTACGCAGGCCGTGATGACGGCAGATCCGCATCAAGCCGGGCAGGTCGATTGCGCCTTCGCCAGCCGGCAGCTTGTCCAGCGCCAGCACCAGCGGCGTGTTGCTGAAGAAGTTGGGTGCCTGGGCGACCTTGGCTGCCAGTTGGCGGTCAAGGGCTTCAAGGTCATTGCGCGCCAGTTCCAGTACGGTGATGGCGAGCATGCTGCCCTTGAGCTGGAACACGGAGGCGGTGTCGGGTGTGTGGTTTTGGCTCATGGTCTGCATAGACGGCTTGTTGCGGAAAAAGTGCCCTGACTTATAACGATAAGACCGGTTGCCCGCAACTTGTGCTGATCCGTTGTAGAATGCGCGGCCTTTGTCTTACCGGAAGCTTCAATGGAACGCCCGCGTTTTCGCCCCTATTTCCTTCACCCCAAGTTCTGGGGCCTGTGGCTGGGCCTGGGCCTGTTGTGGCTGGTGGTTCAGTTACCGTACAAGGTGCTGCTCAAGCTGGGTGCCGCGCTGGGTGCGGTCATGTATCGCTTTGCCGGCGAACGCCGCCGCATCGCCGCGCGCAACCTGGAGTTGTGTTTCCCCGAGCTGTCGGCTGACGAACGGCAGCGCTTGCTCAAGGCCAATTTCGCCTCCACCGGCATTGCCTTCTTCGAAATGGCCATGAGCTGGTGGTGGCCCAAGGCCAGGCTGGCGCGCCTGGCCCACGTCGAGGGCCTTGAGCACTTGCAGGCGGCGCAACAGGCCGGCCAGGGCGCCATCTTGATGGCGGTGCATTTCACCACCCTGGAAATCGGCGCGGCGCTGCTGGGCCAGCAGCACACCATCGATGGCATGTACCGCGAGCACGGCAATGCGCTGTTCGACTTCATCCAGCGCAGCGGCCGTGAGCGCCACAACCTCGATTCGCTGGCCGTTGAGCGCGAAGACGTGCGCGGCATGCTCAAACTGCTGCGGGCAGGCCGCGCCATCTGGTACGCACCTGACCAGGACTATGGCGCCAAGCAAAGTGTTTTCGTGCCGCTGTTCGGCATACCGGCCGCCACGGTGACCGCCACCACCAAGTTCGCCCGCCTGGGCAGGGCGCAGGTGATTCCGTTCACGCAAAAACGCCTGGAGGACGGCAGTGGTTACCGCCTGGTGATCCACCCGCCGCTGGCAGGCTTCCCGGGTGAAAGCGAAGAGGCCGACTGCCTGCGCATCAACCAGTGGGTGGAGGGGGTGTTGCGCGAGTGCCCGGAGCAGTACCTGTGGGCACACCGCCGGTTCAAGTCACGCCCGGAAGGGGCGCCCCGGCTGTACGACAAGAAAAGCCGTTGACCGGTATTGCGCCACTGCCCAGCGGGTGGCAGTGGCGCAGCGGTTTCAGTCGGCGATCTGCAGCTTGCGCGACTGGGTATACACGTAGCGAACTTTCTCGTATTCGAACGGCGAGTTCAGCTGGCCATAGCGGAAGTTGGTGGTGTAGCGCTTGTCCACCACGCGCAAGGCGAAGATTTCCGGGTGCTTCTTGCTGGTATCGGCCACGTCCAGGTAGTTGACGGCCTGTTCGCCGGCATAGTCCACCACCAGCCCGGTGGTATCCCGCAGGTTGGACGGGCCCAGCAGTGGCAGCACCAGGTACGGGCCTTCCGGCACGCCGTAGAAGCCCAGCGTCTGGCCAAAGTCTTCGCTCTGGCGCGGTAACCCCATGCGGGTGGCCGGGTCCCACAGCCCGCCCACGCCAATGATGGTGTTGAACATCAGGCGGGCGGTGATTTCTGCCGAGCGCTTGGCCTTCAACTGCAGCACGCTGTTGAACAGGTTGGGTACATCGCCCAGGTTGTTGAAGAAGTTGGTCACGCCACTGCGCACGAAGCGCGGGGTGATGTACTGGTAACCGTTGACCAGCGGCAGCAGCACCCATTGGTCCAGCCGGTAGTTGAAGTGGTACACGCGCCGGTTCACCGATTCCAGCGGGTCGTATACGTTCAATGCCTCCAGGGTGGAGCGCTCGAACTCGCGCTGGTCCAGCCCCGGGTTGAATTTCAGCTCGCGCAGCGGGTCGAGAAAGCCGTCTGCCTCTGGGACCAGGGGCGCGGTGCCGATCACCTGCGGGTCGCCCTCGACCACGCTGGCCCGTGGGGCGGTTTCTGCGGCCAGGGTATGGCCTGCGGCCAGTAGCGCCGCGGCAAAGAGGAGTTTGTTAACCACGGAAGAACTCCAGCATGGCGTCACTGTTGACGCGATAGTTGAGGTTGCCGCAATGGCCGCCATGGGGGTAGAGGGTCAGGCGGTCGCCGAACACCTTGCGCAGGAAGCCGATGTCGCCTGGGCCCAGGATGACGTCGTCGGCGTTGTGCATCACGGCGATCTTCTTGCTGTTTTGCAGGTAGTCCTTGAGCGCGTACAGGCTCACCTGGTTGGTCAGTTCCAGAATGGTGCCGCCACCGGTGCGCGCCCGCCACATGGGGATGACCTGCTCGGTCATGTAGCAGTCGAAGTCACATTGCAGGGCCCGCTTGAAATAGGGCGTGAGGCTGGTGCCTTCGGTGATCGGCTGCTTGGGCGGGATGATCAGGCCGCGGCGGTTGATCAGGTCGGAGGTAAAGGCGATGTCGGCCGCCGAGAACCGGAACGAAGTACCGATCAACATGGCCATCTGTTCGTTGGACAGGTGCTGACGGGACTGCTGGAAGTCGTACAGCAAGGCCTCGTTGAGGTCGATATAGCCTTTTTCCTGGAAGTAGCGGGTCAGTTTTTCCAGCATCAGCTCGTAGAAGGTGGTGCTGCGGTCAATGCCTTTCACCTGGGTCTGCACCAGTTTGTCCAGGTTGTTGATGGACGTGTACAGGTTCACCGGCGGGTTCAGCAGCAGCACGCGCTTGAAGTTGAAGCTGCGGCGGGTTTCGTCCAGGTGGCTGACGAACGCGGCATCCAGCGCACCGAGGCTGTACCCCGTGAGGTAGAAGTCGGTGACCGGCAGCCGTGCATGCTGGGCCCGAACCGCCTGCATCACGCGGTACATGTCCTGGGCATCATCCTGGCTGATGCCGGGGGTGGCGAAGCGCGAGGCAGCGCTGATGAAGTCGAAGCTGGTGGGCGACGACAGCTGCACCACGTGGAAACCGGCCTGGTAGAACAGCTTCTTGAGGTATTCGTTGATGCTGCTGCTGTAGGAGGCCCCGGTGCCGGCGATGATGAAGATCAGCGGCGCGGCGTGGTCCTGGCGAGCCAGGCGGTATTTGAGCTTTTTCACCGCCCAGAAGTTGTCGGGCAGGGTGAATTCGCGCTCTGGGCGCAGGGTGAGGCTGTAGTCGGACTGGTCGATTTCATCGTCGCTGGGCAGCATTGGGCGCTGGTCTGGCGGCGTGGTGGCGATGGTCGCCTCGAACGGGTTGGTCAAGGGGTAGCCATAGCTCGCGGCGTCGATATCCCGCGCAGAAGCGGCCACAGCCATGAGCAAGCTGCCGAGAACGGCAGCGAGGCGCATAAATCGAAGCATGTAATCCCCCAAAAGAACGCAAGGTGGCGCGTGTGCAGGCTAGGACCACGGCGCCCCAGGCAAAGTTGCCGGGCGTGATGGCCTTTGGTGTACCTGTTATCTGCAACATAGCTGCAGGCCTGGCATTTTGCCTTGAAATGGGCCCTGCGCCATCATGCGCGTTTTCTATGACCACTGCTGGAGAGATGGATGACGCGTACATGGCCGGCTGTATTGACGGTGTTGTTTGTCGGGCTGTGGCTTGCGGCCAGCTATGGCGTGCGCTACGGGCTGATGGAGGACGGGCAGTGGGTGGGCCTGTGCACGCAGCCTGCGGCGTACTGGCAATGTGAGGTGCGCGCGTTGCTGGGGCTGGGCATTCACTATCAGGTACTGGCCTGGTGTGGGTTGGCGTTGGCGCTGCTGGGGCTGGTGGTGCGCGGGCGTGCCGGCGCGTGGCTGGCCGGCTTGGCCTTGGTGTTCGCAGTGCCGGCGTTGGTGCTGTATACCGCCAGCATGGCGGTGTTCGCGTTGGTGCTGGCGGGGTTGCGGTTGGTGCGTTAGCGAGCCTGGGCGGTTACCGGGCGAGACGCAGGCTGCGCCACAGGGCCGCCGTCATCACCACGCTCACGGCCGCCCAAACCCAGGCTTGCTGGTTGTGAGCGCCCTCGATGAACAGTTGTGGCACTACGCCAGCACCGACGATGCACGCCAGCAGCGTCACTTCGCGGCGCCGCACCGGCACCGGCCGCAGCACATAAACCAGCGCCGGGAGCGCCAGTGCGGCGCTGGGGAAGCTGCGGTAGCGCGGGTCGAACACCATCGCCAGCATGCTCACCGCTGCCGCAACGCCGGCCACCAGCAGCACCCTGCCTGCCTGCGCCTGCAACCCGGCGAACAGCCGCTGGCGCCAGCCGGCCCGTTGCGCCAGTGCCAGGGCCCCGTGTGCCAGCACCACAAGGTTCAGCCCCGCCAGCAGCACGGCCCACACCCATTCCGAAGCGAACCGCGCATGGGTGCGCATCAGCTCACCCCACAGCCCCAGGCAACCCGCGCCGAATGCGGCCAGCAACGGCAGCGCGACGGCGGCCTGTGTGCCGCCGGGCCGCCCGGCCAGCAGCAACATCAGACCCATCAGCACGGCGCTGGCCACCCACCATTGGGGCCAATCGGGCAGGTTGCTGACTGGCCCCTCCAGC
The DNA here is from genome assembly GCF_001320125.1 of Pseudomonas sp. NBRC 111119. Taxonomy (NCBI): domain Bacteria; kingdom Pseudomonadati; phylum Pseudomonadota; class Gammaproteobacteria; order Pseudomonadales; family Pseudomonadaceae; genus Pseudomonas; species Pseudomonas sp. NBRC 111119. The sequence goes on along the minus strand of NZ_BCAV01000041.1, from coordinate 39,689 downwards.
ACGCCCTTATCCAGGCGGTTGGCGTCATACAGCCCCCAGTAGCCGCCAACAGCGCCTTCGTTGGCGCGCTTCCAGGGCTGATCGAACGCTTCGATCAGGTTGTATTGCCAGCCGTTCTGCTCGGCCATGGCAACGAACCCGCGGATGAAACGGGCCTCGTTGACTCGGCTGGGCACTGCGGTTTCGCGCTGGCGCCCCTCGCTGGGCCAGCCGGTTTCACCAATCAGGATGCCCTTCGGCGCGAAGCGCAGGCCAAATTGCCGGCGTACGTCGGCCACATGGGCCAAGGCATCATCAATGCCACGGGGTTTATCTTCCCAATAGGGCAGCAGGTGAATGGTAAGAAAGTCCACCACCGGTGCCACTTCAGGGTGCTGTAACCAGAAATCCCAGACATCGGCATAGGTAACAGGCACCTGCACCCGGCTTTTAACCCGGGTGATCAATTCTGCCAGCCGTGTGCCGGTGATCTCCTTGCGCAGCAGGGTCTCGTTGCCCACGATCACCGCGCTCACTACATCCGGGTTGGCATTGGCGGCGGCGATCAGCAGTGCGATCTCCTTGTCGGTGTCGGCGGGGTGGGCGTTGACCCAGGCACCCAGCATCACCTTGAGCCCATGCTTGCGCGCCAGCGCCGGGATGGCTTCAAGACCGCTCATGGAATAGGTGCGGATGCACTGAAAACGCTCAGCCAGCAGCGCCAGGTCCGCGTCCATGCGTGCCGGGCGCAGGCGAAACGGCTGGTCGTAGGGCGACTGGTCTTTGTCGAAAGGGGTATAGGAGGCGCACTGCAACTTGTGCGCAGGGCCGGCAGCGTCAGGTAACTGCACAGGCTTGCCCAGCCCGTACCAGAGCCCGCCCAGCCCGGCCAGGCCCAGCAGGCAGGCGAGCAGGTAAAGTGGCATCAGCAAGCGGGTGGTACTGGGCATCGGGCAGTCCATGTCGGGTGCAAAGGGGAGGATAGTAGCCCGGCGCCAACACTTTGGCATGCAAGTATCGCGCAGGCAGCAGCACGCCCATGCCGCTAATGGCACAGTGCTGTCGCAGATGGGCGCCTGGGGGTCGCAGATGGATCAGGTCCGGCCGCCATGCAGGCAGATGATGGAATCTCCAAGACCTGACGAGGGAATGCTTTGATGGCTACTCTAACAAAAATGCGACGTGTCCTGGGTGTGGGCGCCGCCCTGGCACTGGCCATGAGCGGTACACAGGCCATGGCCAAAGAAGTAAGCATTGGCTACGTGGATGGTTGGGCTGACAGCGTGGCCACCACCAACGTGGCAGCCGAAGTAATCAAGCAAAAGCTCGGCTATGACGTGAAGCTGCAGGCCGTGGCCACGGGCATCATGTGGCAGGGCGTGGCCACCGGCAAGCTCGACGCCATGTTGTCTGCCTGGCTGCCCGTTACCCACGGTGAGTACTGGGCCAAGAACAAGGACAACGTGGTCGACTACGGCGCCAACTTCAAGGATGCCAAGATTGGCCTGATCGTGCCTGAGTACGTCAAGGCCGTCAGCATCGGTGACCTCAAGACCGATGACACCTTCAAGCAGAAAATCGTCGGTATCGATGCCGGCTCGGGTGTGATGATCAAGACTGAGCAGGCCATCAAGGATTATGACCTGACCGGTTACAAACTGCAGGCAAGTTCCGGTGCGGCGATGACGGCCGAACTGGGCCGCGCGTATGCCAAGCAGCAGTCCATCGCAGTGACCGGCTGGGTGCCGCACTGGATGTTCGCCAAATGGAAACTGAAGTTCCTCGAAGACCCGAAAGGCGTCTATGGCGCGGCTGAAACCGTGAACAGCATCGGTAGCAAGGAACTGGCCACCAAGGCCCCTGAAGTGGCCGACTTCCTGAAGAAGTTCAGCTGGCAGTCCAAGGATGAGATCGGCGAAGTCATGCTGGCTATCCAGGAAGGTGCCAAGCCTGAAGCCGCTGCCAAGGACTGGGTTGCCAAGCACCCTGACCGTGTGAAGGAGTGGACGGGTAAGTGATTTAGGCGCTGGCCGAAATTTCTTTAGCGCCTGTTAGACCGAGCGCCGCGCGGGCGGCGCTCGATTTGCGCACCACCGCGTAACCCAAGGCAAGCCCCTCCCAGCCCCAACTCTCTAGCTATTTGTTACGCAACCGGTAAAACACCGTTGCATCTAAGACTAAGGTCGTCTGGTTGGCGTCCAACAGCCGCATAAAGTAAGGGTGTGGGTTGCATTCCCTCTTTGTGCTGCTAGGACAACAACAATGAACGACAGCATTTACCTCTCGATACAAAACAGCCCCCGTTTCAAGGAGCTGGTCAGCAAACGCGAACGGTTCGCCTGGGTTCTCTCGGCGATCATGCTCGGCCTCTACTGCGCTTTCATCCTCCTGATCGCCTACGGTCCTCAGATTCTGGGCACCAAGCTCAGCCCTGGGTCATCGATTACCTGGGGTATTCCCCTGGGCGTCGGCCTGATCGTTTCGGCATTTGTCCTTACCGCCATCTACGTGCGCCGCGCCAACGGCGAATTCGATGAGCTGAACAAGGCCATCCTGAAGGAGGCGCAACAATGATTCGTCACGCCAAAGCCTTGGCCATACTGGCCTGCGGAGCCTTCGCACCCGCTGTGTGGGCAGCCGATGCCCTGACCGGCGAGGTGCAGAAACAACCCCTGAATGTGTCGGCGATTGCCATGTTCGTGGCCTTTGTCGCCTTTACCCTTGGCATTACCTACTGGGCGTCCAAACGCAACAAGTCGGCGGCCGACTACTACGCGGCCGGCGGCAAGATCACCGGCTTCCAGAACGGCCTGGCGATTGCCGGCGACTACATGTCGGCGGCCTCGTTCCTGGGTATTTCCGCACTGGTGTTCACCTCCGGCTACGACGGCCTGATCTACTCCATCGGCTTTCTGGTCGGCTGGCCGATCATTCTGTTCCTGATCGCCGAGCGCCTGCGCAACCTGGGCAAGTACACCTTCGCCGACGTGGCCTCCTACCGCCTGGGGCAAAAGGAAATCCGCACCTTGTCCGCCTCCGGTTCGCTGGTGGTGGTGGCGTTCTACCTGATCGCGCAGATGGTAGGTGCCGGCAAGCTGATCGAGCTGCTGTTCGGCCTCGACTACCACGTGGCGGTGATCCTGGTGGGCATCCTGATGTGCCTGTACGTGCTGTTCGGCGGCATGCTGGCCACCACCTGGGTACAGATCATCAAGGCGGTGCTGCTGCTGTCCGGTGCCAGCTTCATGGCACTGATGGTCATGAAGCACGTAGGCTTCGATTTCAACACCCTGTTCTCCGAAGCGATCAAGGTGCACGCCAAGGGTGAGGCCATCATGAGCCCAGGCGGCCTGGTTAAGGACCCGATCTCGGCGTTCTCCCTGGGCCTGGCGCTGATGTTCGGCACGGCCGGCCTGCCGCACATCCTGATGCGCTTCTTCACCGTCAGTGACGCCAAGGAAGCGCGCAAGAGCGTGCTGTACGCCACGGGCTTCATCGGCTACTTCTACATCCTCACCTTCATCATCGGTTTTGGCGCCATTCTGCTGGTCAGCACCAACCCTGACTTCAAGGACGCTACCGGTGCCTTGCTGGGTGGCAACAACATGGCGGCGGTGCACCTGGCCAATGCCGTGGGTGGCAGCGTGTTCCTCGGCTTTATCTCGGCAGTGGCCTTCGCCACCATCCTGGCGGTCGTCGCGGGCCTGACCTTGGCCGGTGCCTCGGCGGTGTCCCACGACCTGTACGCCAGCGTGTGGCGCAAGGGCAAGGCCAACGACAAGGACGAGATCCGCGTGTCGAAGATCACCACGGTCGCCCTGGGCGTGCTGGCGATCGGCCTGGGCATTCTGTTCGAGAAGCAGAACATCGCCTTCATGGTGGGCCTGGCGTTCTCCATTGCGGCCAGCTGCAACTTCCCGGTGCTGTTGCTTTCGATGTACTGGAAGAAGCTGACCACCCGCGGTGCCATGATCGGCGGCTGGCTGGGCCTGATCAGTGCGGTAACGCTGATGGTGCTCGGCCCGACCATCTGGGTGCAGATCCTCGGCCACGAGAAACCGATCTACCCGTACGAATACCCGGCACTGTTCTCCATGCTGATTGCCTTTGGCGGTATCTGGTTCTTCTCGATCACCGACAAGTCCAAGGCTGCTGAGAACGAACGCGCGCTGTTCTTCCCGCAGTTCGTGCGCTCGCAAACGGGCCTGGGTGCATCAGGGGCTGTCTCGCACTGATCTTCAGGTATAAAAAAACCGCGCCTAGGCGCGGTTTTTTTGTGTGTCTGCGTCAGATCCTGCCGAGTAGCAACAACACCAGCAAGACCACCAGCACCACACCGACGATACCGGACGGGCCATAGCCCCAGCTACGCGAGTGAGGGAAGACGGGCAGGCCGCCAATCAGCAGGAGGATCAGGATGATGATCAGAATCGTGGTCATGTAGGAGTCCTTGCGTGGTGGAGGGTCAAGGGCCTCGGGTTGCCGGCCTCTTGTAAATTCGGACCGGTGCCGTTTGTGAAAGATTCCATCGGCGTGTAGGCCGGTTCGACATCTTTTTGTGCAACCGCTTGTTCATGGCCGCTCATTCACTCGCCTGATAAGCCCTGCCAGCCCCTGTGGGCTTGATTAAACTCGCTGCATCCACCCTCACCACAAGGCTTGCAGCCATGCACAACCGCATCATGATCACGGGCGCCGGGTCGGGCCTTGGGCGCGAAATTGCCCTGCGCTGGGCCCGCGAAGGCTGGCAGCTGGCGCTGGCCGACGTGAACCCGGCAGGCCTGCGCGAAACCTTGGAGCAAGTGAAGGCCGCTGGTGGCTCGGGCTTCGCCCAGCACTGCGATGTGCGCGACTACAGCCAGCTGACCGCCATGGCCCAGGCCTGCGACGAGCAGTTCGGGGGCGTGGACGTCATCGTCAACAATGCGGGCGTGGCTTCGGGCGGGTTCTTCGCCGAGCTGTCGCTGGAAGACTGGGACTGGCAGATCTCGGTCAACCTGATGGGCGTGGTCAAGGGCTGCAAGGCGTTTTTGCCGCTGCTGGAGCGCAGCAAGGGCCGCATCATCAATGTCGCCTCCATGGCCGCGCTGATGCAGGGCCCGGGCATGAGCAACTACAACGTGGCCAAGGCCGGGGTGCTGGCATTGTCCGAGAGCCTGCTGGTTGAACTGCGTGAGCTGGAAGTGGCGGTGCACGTGGTGTGCCCGTCCTTTTTCCAGACCAACCTGCTGGACTCGTTCCGCGGGCCGGACCCGGCCATGAAAGCCCAGGTGGGCAAGCTGCTGGAAAGCTCGCCCATCAGCGCGGCCGACATAGCCGAGTGCATCTTCGAGCAGGTGGCAGCCGGGCAGTTTCTCATCCTGCCCCACGAGGCGGGCAGGCAAGCCTGGGCCATGAAGTGCCAGGCCCCTCAGCGGCTGTACGACGAAATGGCGGAAATGGCGATGAAGATGCGAGCCAAGGCGCGTTCAGGCTGACGGATTAGGTGAAATCTGTAGGGCAAATTACCTTAGCTTGTCGGCAACTTCTGAATAGCGGGGGAAGTCTTGTGTAGCTGAACAGCTACGATGCACCCTCCGGTTTTCCCTTTCGCAGGAGGACCGGAACATGTTGGTGATAGGACGCGAAGTGGGTGAAGTAATCGTGATTGGCGACGACATCCGCATCATGGTGGTCGAAACCCGGGACGGCATGGTGCGCTTTGGTGTGGATGCACCGCGTGAAGTGCCAGTGCACCGTGCCGAGGTGTATCGGCGCATCAAGGAGGCGCAGCAGGCCAAGGCGGGCAGGGCGTGATCGGCTAGTCGAGCAGTTCGGGCGGCACGTCGTGCTTGGCCAGCAATTGGCATTGCTGGCTCTCGGGGTCGAACAGGATGAACGCCTGGCCTTTGACCAATGCCTGGCGCACCCGCAGCACCCGCGTTTCCAGCGGGGTGTCGTCACCGTTGTCGGTACCGTCGCGGGTCACGAAGTCTTCGATCAGACGGGTGAGGGTGTCGGTTTGCAGGTGTTCGTAGGGTATCAGCATGGTGAGAGGTGTCTGAGAGCGGTGTAGGCATGCTACGCGAAACGGGCGGTTGTGGGGGAGGTTAGCCGGAGGTGCTCGCCTTAATAGGGGGGCACCCCCCGCCCCCACAGCCAACCTTATTTATTGCCCACCAAACTGTCCACCGCCGGCACCCGCGTGTCGCTCTCCATCTGCGCATCATGTTCCAGCTGGTGGCTGAACCGCTCCAGTGAAGCATTGGCCGGCTGGGAATCGCTGGCAAACACGGGCGGGCTCAGCAAGTAGGCCGACAGCAACTGGCTCAACGCCGCCAGGCTATCGATGTGGGTACGCTCATACCCATGTGTGGCATCGCAGCCAAAGGCCACCAGTGCCGTACGAATGTCGTGCCCCGCCGTCACCGCCGAATGAGCATCGCTGAAGTAATAGCGGAACAGGTCGCGCCGCACCGGCAGCTCGTGATCACCGGCCAGTTTCAGCAGGTGGCGGGACAAATGGTAATCGTAGGGCCCCGACGAATCCTGCATCGCCACACTCACCGCATGCTCGCTGGAGGCCTGCCCCGGGGCCACAGGGGCGATATCGATACCCACGAACTCACTGACGTCCCAGGGTAGGGCGCCAGCAGCACCGGAGCCGGTTTCCTCGGTGATGGTGAACAGTGGGTGGCAGTCGATCAGCGGCTGGCGGCCACTTTCCACCACGGCCTTGAGTGCAGCCAGCAATGCCGCCACACCGGCCTTGTCGTCCAGGTGGCGGGCGCTGATGTGGCCGCTTTCGGTGAATTCGGGCAACGGGTCGAAGGCCACGAAGTCGCCAATGTTCACGCCCAGGGCCTCGCAATCTGCCCGTGTGGTGCAATAGGCATCCAGCCGTACTTCTACGTGCTCCCAACTCACCGGCATCTGGTCGATGGCAGTGTTGAACGCATGCCCGCTGGCCATCAGCGGCAGTACGCTGCCACGGAACACACCGGTGTCGGTAAACACACTCACCCTGCTGCCTTCGGCAAAACGGCTGGACCAGCAGCCCACCGGTGCCAGCGCCAGCCGGCCATTGTCCTGCAGTTGGCGCACGCTGGCGCCGATGGTGTCCAGGTGCGCGGAAACCGCACGGTCTGGCGAACTCTGGCGGCCCTTGAGGGTGGCGCGGATGGTGCCGCGCCGGGTCAGCTCGAAGGGGATGCCCAGCTCGTCAAGGCGTTCGGCCACGTAACGCACGATGGTGTCGGTAAAGCCGGTAGGGCTGGGGATGGCAAGCATCTCCAGCAGTACACGCTTAAGGTATTCGAGATCGGGTTCGGGATGTCGCTCAGACATGTCCTGGCCTCCAGTCGTGGTCTTGAAAAGTGGTCAGCGTTCGTGCAGCGGCGGCCGGTTTCGGGCCGCCACTCACGGCGCTGGGTATCGTGTGTCAGCCCAAAGGCCGGCTGTGGGGGAACAGCAGATCGATGAAACGCTCTGCGGTGGGCTGCGGCTCATGGTTGGCCAGCCCGGCCCGTTCGTTGGCCTCGATGATCACGTAGTCCGGCTGGGCGGCATCGCGCACCATGAAATCCAGGCCGACCACGGGAATTTCCAACGCCCGGGCAGCCTTGACGGCCGCCTCTGCAAGCACGGGGTGCAGCGTTGCCGTCACATCCTCCAGGGTGCCGCCCGTGTGCAGGTTGGCAGTGCGACGCACGGCCAGCTGCTGGCCGGCGGGCAGAATGTGGTCATAGCCATAGCCTGCCGCTATCAGCGTGCGTTCGGTTTCATCGTCCAGCGGAATGCGGCTTTCACCACCGGTCGCGGCCTGGCGCCGGCGGCTCTGGGCTTCGATCAATGCGCGGATGCTGTGCGTGCCATCGCCGGTTACCTGCGCCGGGTGGCGAATGGCGGCTGCAACCACCTCGTAACCGATCACCAGAATGCGCAGGTCGTGGCCAGCGTGGAAGCTTTCCAGCAGCACGCGGCTGTCGAACTGGCGCGCCTGCTCGACGGCGTGGGCGATGTCTTCGAAGGTGGTGAGGTTGACCGCTACCCCCTGGCCTTGCTCGCCATCTACCGGCTTTACCACCACCGCGCCGTGTTCTTCGAGAAACGCGAGGTTTTCATCGGCGTTACCGGCCAACTGCTGCGCCGGCACTTGCAAGCCTGCGTTACCCAATGCCCGCTGAGTCAGGCGCTTGTCCTGGCACAGGGTCATGGTCACGGCGCTGGTCAGGTCGCTGAGCGATTCCCGGCAGCGGATGCGCCGGCCACCCAGGCTCAAGGTGAACAGGCCCGACGCTGCGTCATCGACCTGCACCTCCACGCCCCGGCGCAGCGCCTCGTCGACGATGATGCGCGCATAGGGGTTGAGGTCGGCTTGCGGGCCAGGGCCCAGAAACAGCCGCTCGTTGATGCCATTCTTGCGCTTGACGGCGAAGGTGGGCAGGTTGCGAAACCCCAGCTTTTCGTACAGGCGCTTGGCCTGGCGGTTATCGTGCAGCACCGACAGGTCCAAGTAGGCCAGGCCCCGGCTCATGAAGTGTTCGATCAGGTGACGCACCAGCACTTCGCCCACCCCGGGGCGGGTGCAGTGGGGGTCGACGGCCAGGCACCACAGGCTGCTGCCGTTTTCCGGGTCGTCGAAGGCCTTGGCGTGGTTCAGGCCCATCACGCTGCCAATGATCGCACCACTGTCTTCATCCTCGGCCAGCCAGTACACCGGGCCGCCCAGGTGGCGGGGGGTGAGCAGTTCAGGGTCGACGGGCAGCATGCCGCGGGCCTGGTACAGGGTATTGATGGCCTGCCAGTCGCCGTCATTCTGCGCCCGGCGCACGCGAAAGCCGCGGAACACCCGTTGCGCCGGGCGGTAGTCGGTAAACCACAGGCGCAGGGTATCGGAAGGGTCAAGAAACAGCTGCTGCGGGGCATGGGCCAGCACCTGCTGGGGGGCTGCCACGTACAGCGCAATGTCACGCTCGCCACGGCATTCGCCTAGCAGATCTTCTGCGAGCTTGGCCGGGTCGGCGTAGGTGTGGCCGATCAGTAGCCGGCCCCAGCCGCAGTGCAGGGCACGGGGCTGGTGTTGAGGCTCGCTGCCATCGCCCGCCAGGCGTGCCTGCAGGCGCTCATACGAGGGCGCCTGGCCGCGCAGCAGGCGCTGGCCATAGGCAGTTTCGTGGGCTTTCATGGGTCAGAGTCCTTGTTCGGTCAGCCACAGGTTCAGCGCGGCCAGCTGCCAGAGCTTGGAGCCGCGTAACGGGGTCAGCTGGCCGTGGGGGTTGCTCAGCAAACGGTCGATCATGGCCGGGTTGAACAACCCCCGGTCCTGGCTGGGGTCGGTGAGCAATTCGCGTACCCAACCCAGCGTGGCGCCTTCCAGGTGCTTCAGGCCAGGCACGGGGAAGTAGCCTTTCTTGCGGTCGATCACCTCATGAGGGATCACACGGCGGGCCGCCTGCTTGAGCACATGCTTGCCGCCATCGGGCAGCTTGAAACGCCCGGGAATGCGGGCCGACAGCTCTGCCAGGCGGTAGTCCAGGAACGGGGTGCGCGCCTCCAGCCCCCAGGCCATGGTCATGTTGTCCACCCGCTTGACCGGGTCGTCCACCAGCATCACGGTGCTGTCCAGGCGCAGGGCCTTGTCCACGGCAGCGCTGGCACCGGGGCGGGCAAAATGCTCACGCACGAAGTCACCGGCCGCGTCGTTGTCCAACTGCCAGGGCGCCTGCACCGTGTCACGGTACTCGGCATGGCTGCGGTCGAAGAACGCCTCGCGGTAAGCCGTGAAAGCGTCATCGGCGCCATGCACCTTGGGGTACCAGTGGTAGCCGGCAAACAGCTCATCGGCGCCCTGGCCGCTTTGCACGCCCTTGCAGTGTTTTGCCACTTCCCGGGACAACAGGTAGAACGCGATGCAGTCATGGCTGACCATCGGCTCGCTCATGGCGCGGAAGGCCGCTGGCAGCTGGTCGATGATTTCGTGTTCGGCAATGCGCAACTGGTGGTGGCGGGTGCCATAGTGCTTGGCGATCAGGTCGGAATACTGGAACTCGTCACCGCGCTCGCCACCGGCATCTTCGAAGCCGATAGAGAAGGTGGACAAGTCCTCCACGCCCACTTCACGCAGCAGGCCCACCAGCAGGCTGGAGTCGACGCCGCCAGACAACAGCACGCCGACGTCCACCGCAGCGCGCTGGCGGATGGCCACGGCATCGCGGGTCGCGTCCAGCACGCGAGTGGTCCAGCCTTCCAGGTCCAGGTCACGCTCGTCGGGGTTGGGGCCGTATTGCAGCTGCCACCAGGTCTGGCGTTCTACCTCACCGTGGCGGTCGACGCGCATCCAGGTCCCTGGCTCCAGCTTCTGCACGTTGGCCAGCAACGTGCGCGGTGCCGGTACCACGGCATGGAAGTTCAGGTAGTGGTTGAGGGCGACCGGGTCGAGCATCGGGTCGATATCGCCACCTTTGAGCAGCGCCGGCAGGGTAGAGGCAAAACGCAGGCGCTCGCCGTTACGCGACAGGTACAGGGGTTTCACACCCAGGCGGTCACGGGCCAGGAATAGGCGCTGGTTGTCGCGCTCCCAGATGGCCAGGGCGAACATGCCGTTGAGTTTTGGCAGCAGGGCCGCGCCCCAGGCGTGGTAGCCCTTGAGCAACACCTCGGTGTCGCCGTCGGACCAGAAGCTGTAGCCCAGGTCCAGCAGCTCCTGGCGCAGCTCCGGGAAGTTGTAGATGGCGCCGTTGAAAGCCAAGGACAGGCCCAGGGTGTTGTCCACCATCGGCTGGGCAGACCCGTCGGACAAGTCCATGATTTTCAGGCGACGGTGGCCAAGGGCAATCGGCCCCTGGCTATGAAAGCCCCACGCATCCGGGCCGCGTGGCGCCAGGTGATGGGTGATGCGCTCTACAGCAGCCAGGTCGGCTGGGCGAGGGGCTTGGCCGAGGGGGGTGAAACGCAGTTCTCCAGCTAATCCGCACATAAGTCCTTACCGGTTTTTCCGTTGGGGAGGGGGTGCCCCGGATTAGGGCACCTTCTGGAACTGACCCATGTGCTTTGTGAGAGTTTTAGAACGATCGGTTATAAGGCTGGGTGTGTCGGTAGGCGCATAACCCACACTTTGGTCACTTACCGCGGATCAATTTGCGCAGCGCAAAGCGGTTTGGGTGGCAGGCCTCGGCCACGGTTCGCGGTAAGGGCAGTGGCTCCCCGCACACCCAGGCGGCCACCAGTTCGCCGCTCAACGGTGCGGTTATCAGCCCGCGAGATCCGTGGCCGCTATTCACGTAGAGGCCGTTTAGCCAGGGGCAGGGCACTTGGGGCTGCTGCCGGGCATCGCGTGCCAGCACGGCATAGGCGTCGGCGAAAGCCTCGGGGTCGGCCAGGGGGCCGACGATCGGCAGGTAATCGGCGCTGGTGCAGCGGAAGGCCGCGCGCCCCTGTAGTTGCGCTGCATCCAGGGTGTGGGCGCCCAGCCGCTCGGCCAGGTCGGTGGAGATCTCGTCCAGCAGCTTCAGGTTACCCTGGTGTTCTTCCAGGGTAGGTGCCACGTCCTGGCTGTGGAAATCGAAGCTGGCGCCCAAGGTGTGTTCATCACCGCGTGGCGGCGCTACATAGCCTTCTGCACACAGCACCGTGCCCAGTGCACGGCTGGTTGGCGTGGCCGGCAGCCGGGTAACCTGGCCGCGAATGCGCTTGAGCGGCAGGCCTGCACAGGGCGCGAAGTGGCGTACGTCCGCGGCACCTGCCAGTACCACCACCGGGGCGCTTGCCAGCAACCCCTCACCGCCCCAGGCCTGCCACAGCCCATCGACCTTGCGCAGCTCGGCCACCTCCTGGTGGGTGATGGTGCGGATGCGCGGGTGTTGCAGCTGCTGCGTGCATAACGCCGGCGGGTGCACCCAGCCGCCTTCAGGGTAGAACAAGCCGCCTGCCGGCAGCGTTACCCCGGCAATGGCCTGGGCCTGGTCTTGCGACAGTGGTTGCAGCAGGCCCGTGTCGAAGGCAGCCGCCAGTTTGCGCTGGCGCTCGGCCTCCTGGGCGTCGAATGCCAGTTGCAGCACCCCGCAGGCGTCCCAATCCTGGCCGCGCTGCAGGTGCTCCAGTTGACGACGGGTGTAGCCGAAACCGGCCACGATCATTTGTGAAAGCGCGGTGCCGTGGGCCGACAGCTTGAGGTACAGCACCCCTTGCGGGTTGCCCGAGGCTTCCTGCGCAGGTGCGGCATGACGCTCCAGCACCGTGACGTGCCAGCCGCGCCGGGCCAGGCTGGCCGCCGTGCTGCTGCCCGCCAGCCCGGCGCCGATCACCAGCGCCTGCCTGGGGCCTGGGGCAGAGGCCGGGCGGCGGTACCAAGGTGCCGTGCTGTCGGCCTCCGGCCCTACATAGGCGCCACTCATCACCTCCCACTTCTTGCCAATGCCGGGCACTTTCTTCATGGCAAACCCGGCCTCCACCAGGCTGCGCCGAACCCACCCGGTGGTGGTGAAGGTGCCCAGCACCGTGCCGGGGTGTGAAAGCCGGGCCAACTGGGCGAACAGCTCAGGCGTCCACATGTCGGGGTTCTTGGCCGGGGCGAAACCGTCGAGGAACCACACATCGACCTGGGCATCGAGCTGCGGCAGTTGTTCAAGCACATCCCCCACCAGCAAGGTGAGGGTCACCCGGCCTTCAGCGAAGGTGAACTGCTGGTAACCCGGGTGTACGGCCACGTACTGCGCCAGCAGCGGCTCGCCAAAGGCTGCCAGTTCTGGCCACAGCCTGACCGCGCGGGCCATGTCGTGGTGGCTGAGCGGGTACTTTTCGACACTGACGAAGTGCAGGCGGGCGCCTGCCGTGGCGTGCTGTTCGAACAACTGCCAGGCGCAATAGAAGTTCATGCCGGTGCCAAAGCCGGTTTCGCCGATTACCAGGCACTCATGGGCGGCCAAGGCAGTGAAACGTTCAGCCAGGCGCGTTTGTCCGAGAAACACGTGTCGCGTTTCATCAACACCTTCGTTAACGGCAAAGTACACATCGTCGTACTGCCGCGAATGCGGGCGGCCCTGGTCATCCCAGTCAATCTGGGCGTGCTGAAGGAGGGTAGTTCCGGTCATGTCTGGGTGAGCGGCAAGCTGCAAGAGAAGTGCAGATGTTCGCATGACCAAGCTTTTCTTGCAGCTAACCCCCGCAGCTTGCAGCCAATCGCTTGCAGCTTGCAGCTTGCAGCTTGCAGCTTGCCGCTGACCTTCTGCCGCCTGATTTCCGCTAATCTTGGTTATCCATCAAAGGAGCCCATGCATGTTCGAATCCGCCGAAATCGGCCACAGTATCGACAAGGAAACGTACGACGCCGAGGTGCCCGCCTTGCGCGAGGCCCTGCTAGAAGCCCAGTACGAACTCAAGCAGCAGGCGCGCTTCCCGGTCATCGTGCTGATCAATGGCGTGGAGGGCGCCGGCAAGGGCGAGACGGTCAAGCTGCTGAACGAGTGGATGGACCCGCGCATGATCGATGTGCTCACCTTCGACCAGCAAACCGACGAAGAGCTGGCGCGGCCACCGGCCTGGCGCTACTGGCGGGCCTTGCCACCCAAGGGGCGCATGGGGGTGTTTTTCGGCAACTGGTACAGCCAGATGCTGCAGGGCCGTGTGCATGGGGTGTTCAAGGACGCCGTGCTGGACCAGGCCATCACGGGCGCTGAGCACCTGGAGCAGATGCTGTGCGATGAAGGCGCGCTGATCATCAAGTTCTGGTTCCACCTGTCCAAGAAGCAGATGAAGGCGCGGTTGAAATCACTGAAGGACGACCCGTTGCACAGCTGGAAGATCAGCCCGCTGGACTGGCAGCAGTCGCACACCTATGACCGCTTCGTGCGGTTTGGCGAGCGTGTGCTGCGCCGCACCAGCCGCGACTACGCGCCATGGCACATCGTCGAGGGCGTAGACCCCCACTACCGCAGCCTGGCGGTGGGGCGCATTCTGCTCGAAAGCCTGCAGGCCGCCCTGGCCAACAACCCCAAGGGCAAGCATCAGGGCAACGTCGCGCCCCTGGGCCGCAGCATCGATGAGCGCAGCTTGCTGGGCGCCCTGGACCTGACCCTGCGCCTGGACAAAGCGGACTACCAGGAGCAGCTGGTGACCGAGCAGGCGCGCCTGGCCGGCCTGCTGCGCGACAAGCGCATGCGCCGGCACGCGCTGGTAGCCGCCTTCGAGGGCAACGATGCCGCCGGCAAGGGTGGCGCCATCCGCCGCCTGGCAGCCGCGCTGGACCCGCGCCAATACCGCATCGTACCCATCGCCGCACCCACTGAAGAAGAGCGCGCCCAGCCTTATCTGTGGCGCTTCTGGCGGCACATCCCGGCCCGGGGCAAGTTCACCATCTTCGACCGCTCCTGGTACGGCCGGGTGCTGGTCGAGCGGGTGGAAGGCTTCTGCAGCCCGGCCGACTGGATGCGTGCCTACAGCGAGATCAACGACTTCGAAGAGCAGTTGGTGAATGCCGGCGTGGTGGTGGTGAAGTTCTGGCTGGCAATCGACCCCCAGACACAGCTGGAGCGCTTCGAGGAACGTGAACAGACCCCGTTCAAGCGCTACAAGATCACCGAGGATGACTGGCGCAACCGTGACAAGTGGGACGATTACAGCCAGGCCGTGGGCGACATGGTGGACCGCACCAGCAGCGAGATCGCGCCCTGGACGCTGATCGAGGCCAACGACAAGCGCTGGGCTCGGGTGAAGGTGCTGCGCACCGTCAATGAAGCGCTCGAAGCCGCGTTCGCCAAGCACAAGAAGTAGCTCGCTGCTCGCTCTCACAGGGTGTTGGTCCCGCCCACACCCCCTGTAGGAGCGGCTTCAGCCGCGAACACCGGCGCAGCCGGTGCCATACCGACAGTGCGCTGCCTGCCTGGCGGGCACCGCACATCATGCCGCCACAGAATGACCAGATGAATTCTTTTCTCGACGCACGCCGCCGTAGCGGCCCGCCAAGCCCTTAGAATCCCCATACCCGCACCACGGACATCATCGAGGACATCATGCATATCACTTCCGGCCGCTGGGGCTATGGCCTGTTCCTGGCGCTGCTGACCGCGTTGCTGTGGGGCATCTTGCCCATCAAGCTCAAGCAGGTGCTGCAAGTGATGGACCCGCTGACCGTGACCTGGTACCGCCTGCTGGTCTCCGGTGGCCTGCTGTGCGCGTGGCTGTCGGCCCGCCGCCGCCTGCCATCGCTCGGCAAACTCAGCCGCAAAGGCCGGGGGCTGGTGGTGGTGGCGGTATTCGGGTTGATGGGCAACTACGTGCTGTACCTCATCGGGCTGAAACTGCTAAGCCCAGGCACTGCGCAACTGGTGGTGCAGCTTGGGCCGGTGCTGCTGCTGGTGGCCAGCGTGTTCGTGTTCCGCGAGCGTTTCAGCCTGGGGCAGGGCATGGGGCTGCTGATTCTGCTGGCGGGTTTCGGGTTGTTCTTCAACCAGCGGCTCGATGAACTGCTGACGTCGCTGGGCACCTACACCACCGGTGTACTTACCATCGTGCTGGCTACGAGCATCTGGGTGTTCTATGCGTTGAGCCAGAAGCAGCTGCTTGCAACCTGGAACTCACAGCAGGTGATGATGGTGATCTACCTCAGTTGCGCTGCATTGCTCACGCCCTGGGTTCACCCGCTGGAGGCCCTGCAGTTGAGCCCGGTGCAGGGCTGGTTGCTGCTGGCCTGTTGCCTTAACACGTTGGTGGCCTACGGCGCGTTTGCCGAAGCGCTGGCCCACTGGGAGGCATCGCGGGTGAGCGCCACCCTGGCCCTCACCCCGCTGGTCACCTTTGTTGCCGTGGCGGTTGCGGCGTTGTTATGGCCTGCGTACGTGCAGGCCGAAGACATCAACGCCCTCGGTTACGTAGGCGCAGTGGTGGTGGTGCTGGGCTCGGCCCTGGTCGCGCTGGGCCCTTCCCTGGTAGCGGGCTGGCGGGCCCGCAGGCTGGCCCCCCACCACCCCCGCTAGGCGCGTCAGCCCCGGCCGCCCGGTGCCAGCATGTTTTCTGGCCTTACCCACTGGTCGAACTGCTCGTTGGTCAGGTACTTCAGCTCCAGCGCCGCTTCCCGCAGCGTCTTGCCCTCGTTGTAGGCCTTCTTGGCAATTTCTGCAGCCTTGTCGTAGCCAATGTGCGGGTTGAGCGCCGTGACCAGCATCAAGCCCCGCTCCAGGTGCGCAGCCATCTGCTCGGCATCTGGCTCGATACCGGCCACACAATGCTGCTGGAAGTTGCGACAGCCATCGGCCAGCAGCTCGATCGACTGCAGCAGGTTGTGGATGATCACCGGTTTGAACACATTCAACTGCAGGTGGCCCTGGCTGGCGGCAAAACCGATGGTGGCGTCGTTGCCCAGCACCTGGCAGGCCAGCATTGACAGGGCCTCGCATTGGGTCGGGTTGACCTTGCCGGGCATGATCGAGCTGCCCGGCTCGTTGGCCGGCAGGCGCACTTCCGCCAGCCCCGCCCGTGGGCCTGAACCCAGCAGGCGCAGGTCGTTGGCGATTTTCATCAGTGCCACTGCCAGGGTTTTCAGGCTGCCGGCCAGGCTGGTCAGCGGCTCGTGCCCGGCCAGGGCGGCGAATTTGTTCGGCGCGGTCACGAACGGCAACCCGGACAGCGCAGCCAGTTCGGCGGCAACGGCTTCGGCGAACCCGTGCGGCGCGTTCAACCCGGTGCCCACCGCCGTGCCGCCCTGGGCCAGTTCATAAACCGCTGGCAGGGTGGCACGGATGGCGCGTTGGGCATAATCGAGCTGGGCAACGAACGCCGACACTTCCTGGCCAAAGGTAATGGGGGTGGCGTCCATCATGTGCGTGCGGCCGGTCTTCACCAGCTGGTGGTGGCGCGCTGAAAGCTCCGCCAGCCCCGAAGACAGCTCGGCTACAGCCGGCAGCAGCTTGTCGTGCACCGCCTGGGCCGCCGCAATGTGCATGGCCGTCGGGAAGCAGTCGTTGGAGCTTTGCGAGCGGTTGACGTGGTCGTTGGGGTGCACCGGCGCCTTGCCGCCGCGGCCCTGGCCCGCCAGCTCGTTGGCACGCCCGGCAATCACCTCGTTCACGTTCATGTTGCTCTGGGTGCCGCTGCCGGTCTGCCACACCACCAGCGGGAACTGATCATCGTGTTCGCCGCCCAGCACTTCGTCGGCGGCCTGCTCGATCAGGCGCGCGATATCACCGGGCAGGTCGCCATTGCGATCATTCACCCGCGCGGCCGCTTTCTTGACCAATGCCAGGGCGTGCAGCACTGCCAGCGGCATGCGCTCCTGGCCAATGGCGAAGTTGATCAGCGAGCGTTGGGTCTGGGCGCCCCAGTAGGCGTCCTCAGGAACTTCGACCGGGCCCAGGCTGTCTGTCTCGATACGGCTCATGCTGCATTCACTCCCTTGTCAGTCAGAATCAGCAGTTTAGGCCCTCATGCGACCGGGCGGTTCAATCGTCTGTCGTGCCCCTTGAGCAGCGTGCCGTCACGGGCGCAGAATGCTCTACTCTGAGGTACCGCCTCCCCCTCCTGAAGGAAATGCAATGACCCGTCTTCGTGTCCTCTGTGCTGCCGTTGCCCTGGCCTGTGCCAGCGGCCAGGTACTTGCCGCCACTGCCAGCCACAACGCGGCTGCCGAGAAGTTCCTGACCCTGGCCAATGCCGACAAGCTTGGTACCCCGGTGTACATGCAGGTACAGCAGATGTTCGCCCAGCGCTTCGCCCAGACCAAGGCACCGGCTGCCAAGCAATCGGTACTGGAAAGCTACCAGGCCAAGGCCAACGCCGCGCTCAACAGCGCCATCGGCTGGAACAAGCTCAAGCCTAAAATGGTTGACCTGTACACCAGGACCTTCACCGAGCAAGAGCTGAAAGACCTGGTCAAGTTTTACGAATCGCCACTGGGCAAGAAAGTACTGCGTGAAATGCCCAAGGTCACCCAGGAGTCGGCCCAGCTGACCCAGCAGAGCCTGGAGCCTGCGGTGCCGGTGGTGAACAAGCTGCTTGAAGACATGACCAAGGAGCTGGACCCGAACTTCGGCAAGGCAGCCGCCCCAGCCAAGAAGTGAGCCGTACGCGATGAGCATGCAACAGCGTATCGAACAGCAGTTGGCCGCCCTGGCGCCGCAGCACCTGCAGGTGCTGGATGAAAGCCACATGCACAGCCGTGGCCAGCAGACGCACTACAAGGCCGTGATCGTCAGCGAGCAGTTCGCTGGCCTGAACAGCGTCAAGCGCCACCAGAAGGTGTACGCCACCATGGGTGAGCTGATGGGCCAGATTCATGCCCTGGCCATTCATACCTACACCGGCGAGGAGTGGGCCAAGGTCGGCGCTGCCCCGGCTTCGCCCGTGTGCGCCGGCGGCGGGCACTGAAACCCTGAAGGGGTTCTGGTAGAATCCGCTTCATCCCCACAGGGGCCGCTCAGCGGCCCCTTTTACATTGTGTAACCCGGTCCGCCCCTTACGAGGGCAACCACCTGGAGAACCTGCTTCATGTCACAACCGATCGTCGTCGCGGCGCTGTACAAGTTCGTCACCCTGCAGGACTACGTCGAACTGCGCGAACCGCTGCTCAAGACCATGCTCGACAACGACGTCAAAGGCACCTTGCTGCTGGCCAACGAAGGCATCAATGGCACCGTGTCCGGCACCCGCCAGGGCATCGACGGCCTGCTGGCCTGGCTGCGCAACGACCCGCGGCTGGTGGATGTCGACCATAAAGAGTCGTACTGCGACGAACAGCCGTTCTACCGCACCAAGGTCAAGCTCAAGAAAGAGATCGTCACCCTCGGCGTGCCGGGCGTAGACCCCAACCAGGCGGTGGGCACCTATGTGGAGCCCAAGGACTGGAACGCCCTGATCAGCGACCCGGAAGTGCTGCTGATCGACACCCGCAACGACTATGAAGTGGCCATCGGCACTTTCAAGGGCGCCGTCGACCCCAAGACCGAAACCTTCCGCGAGTTCCCCGAGTACATCAAGGCCAACTTCGACCCCGCCAGGCACAAGAAGGTGGCCATGTTCTGCACCGGTGGCATCCGTTGCGAAAAAGCCTCCAGCTACATGCTCGGTGAAGGCTTCGAGGCGGTCTATCATCTGAAAGGCGGCATCCTGAAGTACTTCGAGGAAGTGCCCCAGGAACAGAGCCTGTGGGACGGCGATTGTTTCGTGTTCGACAACCGGGTCACGGTACGCCACGACCTGAGCGAAGGCGACTACGACCAGTGCCACGCCTGCCGGCACCCGATCAACGCCCAGGAGCGCGAGTCTGAGCATTATTCGCCAGGTATCAGCTGCCCACACTGCTGGGACACCCTGAGCGAGAAGACCCGGCGCAGCGCCATCGACCGGCAGAAGCAGATCGAACTGGCCAAGGCCCGCAACCTGCCGCACCCGATTGGTTACAACTACAAAGCCGAGGCCTGAGGCATGTCTGCACGCCTGATCTACGTGATGGACCCGATGTGCTCCTGGTGCTGGGGCTTCGCACCCGTTGCCGCGGCGCTGATCATCCAGGCGCAGCAGGCCGGCGTGCCCACCCACCTGGTACCTGGGGGGTTGCGTACCGGTGGCAGCGCGCTGGACACCTCAACGCGCAAGTACATCCTGGAGCATTGGCAGGCCGTGGCCGACGCTACCGGGCAGCCGTTCCGTTTCGAAGGCGCCATGCCCGATGGCTTCGTCTACGACACAGAACCTGCCTGCCGCGCCCTGGTCACCGCCCGCGAACTGGAGGCCGAGCGTGTGTGGCCACTATTGGCGTCCATCCAGCAGGCGTTCTACCAGCAGGGGGTAGACGTGACCACGGCCCCGCAACTGGTAGAGCTGGCCGAGCAGGCCGGCTTCGACCGCGCGGTGTTCGCCGAGGCCTTCGCCCGTGCCGATACCCGCAGCGCCACGGCCGCCGATTTCACCTGGGCGCAGGACCTGGGCATTGCGGGCTTTCCCACCTTGCTTGCCGAGCGCAATGGCCAGCTGGCCTTGCTGACCAACGGCTACCAGCCACTGGAGCGCCTGCAGCCTCTGCTCGGCCGCTGGCTGCAGCAGGCCGCCAGTGCTTGATATGCCCGGGTCGCCCGACCCGGTGCCGGGTAAACCCCAGGCCGTGGCTGACCGGTTGAGCTGGGCAGAGATTCGCCGCCTGGCCCTGCACCACAAAAAGCAGCTCTGGTCTGCCAACCTGATTGCGGTGCTGGCGGCTTGCTGCAGCGTGCCCATCCCGTTGCTGCTGCCGCTGCTGGTGGATGAAGTGCTGCTGGGCCATGGCGATGCCGCGCTGAAGTGGATGAACCAGCTGCTGCCCCAAGGCTGGCAGGTGGCCGCGGGCTATATCGGCCTGATGCTGGTGCTTACCTTGTGCCTGCGCCTGTTTGCGCTGGCATTCAATGTGGTTCAGGCCAAACTGTTCGCCGGGCTGGCCAAGGACATCGTCTACCGGTTGCGCATTCGGCTCATCGAGCGCCTGAAGCGTATTTCGCTGAAGGAGTACGAAAGCCTGGGCAGTGGCACGGTCACCACCCACCTGGTCACCGACTTGGACACCCTCGACAAGTTCGTGGGCGAAACCCTCAGCCGCTTTCTGGTCGCCATGCTCACCCTCACCGGCACAGCGGCCATTCTTATCTGGATGCACTGGCAGCTGGCGTTGCTGATCCTGCTGTTCAACCCGCTGGTCATCTACTTCACCGTGCAGTTGGGCAAGCGCGTGAAGCACCTCAAGAAACTGGAAAACGACAGCACGGCCCGTTTTACCCAAGCCCTTACCGAAACCCTGGACGCCATCCAGGAAATCCGTGCCGGCAACCGCCAGGGTTACTTCCTCGGGCGCCTGGGCGTGCGCGCCCGCGAAGTGCGTGATTACGCGGTGGAATCCCAGTGGAAGAGTGATGCCAGTGGCCGCGCCAGTGGCTTGTTGTTCCAGTTCGGCATCGATATTTTCCGTGCCGCCGCGATGCTCACCGTGCTGTTTTCGGACCTGTCCATTGGCCAGATGCTGGCGGTGTTCAGCTACCTGTGGTTCATGATTGGCCCTGTGGAGCAGCTGCTCAACCTGCAATACGCCTACTACGCCGCAGGTGGCGCCCTGAACCGCCTCAACGAGCTGCTGGCACGCGCCGACGAGCCCCAGTACCCCGGCGCCAGCCACCCCTTCGCCGGCCACGCCACGGTAGGCATCGAGGTGCGCGACCTGAGCTTCGCCTACGGTGATGAGCCGGTACTGGAGCACCTCGACCTGGCCATTGCCCCCGGTGAAAAGGTGGCGATCGTCGGTGCCAGTGGCGGCGGCAAGAGCACCCTGGTGCAGCTGCTGCTGGGGTTGTACAGCGCCCAGGCCGGTAGCATCCGTTTTGGCGGTGCCACTTTGCAGGAGATTGGCCTGGACACCCTGCGCGAGCATGTCGCGGTGGTGCTGCAGCACCCTTCGCTGTTCAACGACACCGTACGCGCCAACCTGACCATGGGGCGCGACTGCACCGATGACGCCTGCTGGCAGGCACTGGCCATTGCCCAGCTCGACAGCACCATCGCCGCCTTGCCCCAGGGCCTGAACAGCGTGGTGGGGCGGTCCGGGGTGCGGCTGTCCGGTGGGCAGCGCCAGCGGCTGGCCATCGCCCGCATGGTGCTGGCCGAGCCCAAGGTGGTGATCCTCGACGAGGCCACCTCGGCGCTGGACGCCGCCACCGAGTACAACCTGCACCAGGCACTGGCACGGTTTTTAACCGGTCGCACCACCCTGATCATCGCCCACCGCCTGTCGGCTGTTAAGCAGGCTGACCGTGTGCTGGTGTTCGATGGCGGGCGTGTGGCAGAGGACGGCGACCACCAGCAACTGATCGCCGAGGGCGGCTTGTACGCCAAGCTGTACGGGCACTTGCAGCAGCGCTAGGTGCAGCACGCCGGTCACTGCTGAAATTTCCATCGCGTTACTGGCAAATGGCCTACGCTGTGCTTTGTCTGGGTCGATTCTCGCCTTATCAGCTCGGTGACAGGGAATCCATGAAGGGACATCGCACTCAAGAGGCGCCCAAGCTGCTCGGCATCACCTGGCCCTTCATCGCCGTGGTGGTGTTCCAGGTCGCCTTGGGCAGCCTCAGCCTGTACACGCTTTCAGCCGTGCGTGCCTACGTCGCGGGGGAGAGCCTATGGTCCAAGGCTCAGAAAGATGCCATCTACTACCTCAACCTGTACGCAGATACGCGCGACGAGGACACCTACCAGCGCTACCGCCAGGCCATCATCGTGCCCCAGGGCGACCACCGCGTGCGCAAGGTGCTGGACAAACCGGACCCTGACCTGCAGGCCGCCCGCGAGGCCGTGCTCCAGGGCGGCAACCACCTGGACGATGTTGAGCGCATCATCTGGTTCTACCGCCATTTCCGCGGCATCAGCTACATGCAGACGGCGGTGAACTACTGGGACATGGGTGACGACTACCTGGCCAAGCTGGACGTGCTGGCGGGCGAGATGCACCAGCGCTTCGCCAATGGGCCGGTGGCTGAGGCCACGGTAGAGGCCTGGAAGGCACGTATCGCCATCATCAACGAGGGTGTCACCCCCGCCGCCAAGGCGTTCAGCGATGCCTTGGGCGAGGGCTCGCGGGTACTGCTGAGGGTGCTGCTGATTACCAACCTGGTGACCGCGCTCATCCTCATTACCATCGCCTGGCGCCGCTCAAGCAAGCTGCTGGCCCAGCGCCAGGCGTTCGCCAGCGCCTTGCAGGAAGAAAAAGAGCGCGCGCAAATCACCCTGCAAGCCATTGGCGACGCGGTGATCACCACCGATGTGGAAGGCTGTATCGGCTACATGAACCCTGCGGCCGAGCAGCTCACCCACTGGCAAGCTGCCCAGGCCCTGGGCTTGCCGCTGTCGGCGCTGTTCACCCTGGTGGACGAGCACGACATGGACGAAGGCCGCAGCCTGGTGGACCAGGTGCTCAGCGGCAGCCTCAAGGGCGGTGCCGAACATGCGCGGCTGATTCAGCGGCTGGACGGCAGCACTGTGTCGATCAACCTGGTGGGCTCGTCCATCGTCAACGAAGGGCAGGTCAGCGGCATTGTGCTGGTGCTGCACGACATGACGCAGGAGCGCCAGTACATCGCCAACCTGTCCTGGCAGGCCACCCACGATGCCCTCACGGGCCTGGCCAACCGGCGTGAATTCGAATACCGCCTGGAGCAGGCGCTCAATGCCCTGGCGCGCCAGCCGGGCCGGCATTCGCTGATGTTCCTGGACCTGGACCAGTTCAAGCTGGTGAACGATACCTGCGGGCATGCGGCGGGCGACGAATTGCTGCGGCACATCTGCGCGGTGCTGCAATCGGGCCTGCGCGAAGGCGACACCCTGGCGCGGCTGGGGGGCGACGAGTTTGGCGTGCTGCTGGAAAACTGCCCGCCCGAGCAGGCCGAGCGCATTGCCGAACAACTGCGCCAGATGGTGCAGAGCCTGCACTTCGTGTGGAAGGGCAGGCCGTTCGTGACCACGGTAAGCGTAGGGCTGGTGCACATCGCCCAGGCGCCCGGCACCCTGGAAACGTCGCTGCGTGCGGCCGACATGGCCTGCTACATGGCCAAGGAAAAGGGCCGTAACCGTGTGCAGGTGTACCATGCCGACGACAGCGAGCTGTCTATCCGTTTCGGCGAAATGGCCTGGATCCAGCGCTTGCACGTGGCCCTGGAAGAAAACCGCTTTTGCCTGTACGCCCAGGAAATTGCGCCCCTCAAGGCCTTCGATGGCCCTGGCCATATCGAGATTCTGTTGCGCCTGCACGATGAAAGCGGGCGCACCATCCTCCCCAACAGCTTTATCCCAGCCGCCGAACGCTACGGGCTGATCACCGCACTGGACCGCTGGGTGGTGCGCAACGTGTTCATGATCATCCGCCAGTGCCTGGACGCCGGCCACAAAGGGCCACTGGCCACCTGTGCCATCAACCTGTCGGGCTCGAGCATCGGTGATGACAAATTCCTGGAGTACCTGCAACGCCTGTTCGTGGATTACGCCATTCCGCCGCGCATGATCTGCTTCGAGATCACCGAGACCAGCGCCATCGCCAACCTGGGCAGCGCGATCCGCTTCATCAATGAACTCAAGGGCCTGGGTTGCCGGTTTTCCCTCGATGACTTCTGTGCCGGCATGTCATCGTTTGCCTACCTCAAGCATTTGCCCGTAGATTTCCTCAAGATCGACGGCAGTTTCGTCAAGGACATGCTCGACGACCCGGTCAACCGGGCCATGGTCGAGGTCATCAACCACATCGGCCACGTGATGGGTAAACGTACCATCGCCGAATTTGTCGAGACCCCGTTGATCGAGCAGGCCCTGCAGGAAATTGGTGTGGATTACGCCCAGGGCTACCTGATAGAACGCCCGCAGGTGTTCACCTGTGACAGTTTGCACCGCCAGCGGGTGGCCGACCGGCCCCTGTTGCAGCGGGCGCCTGGCACGTTTCGCTAGCTAGAAATCACAAGGATCAAGGAGCAGAAAGTGATTGATGCATTCGTCCGTATCGGGCCATTGATGGACCCGGCCAGCTACCCTAAGTGGGCCCAGCAACTGATCGAGGATTGCAGTGAGAGCAAGCGCCGTGTGGTGGAGCACGAGCTGTATGCGCGCCTGCGCGACGGCACCCTCAAGCAGTCCACCATTCGCCAGTACCTGATTGGCGGCTGGCCGGTGGTGGAGCAGTTCTCGCTGTACATGGCGCACAACCTCACCAAGACCCGCTACGGCCGCCATCAGGGCGAGGACATGGCGCGGCGCTGGCTGATGCGCAACATTCGCGTGGAACTGAACCACGCCGATTATTGGGTGAACTGGGCCCAGGCCCATGGCGTGAACCTGCACGACCTGCAGGCCCAGGATGTACCGCCCGAACTCAACGGCCTGAACGACTGGTGCTGGCGGGTGTGCGCCACCGAGAACCTGGCGGTGTCGATGGCGGCCACCAACTATGCCATCGAAGGGGCGACCGGGGAGTGGTCGGCAGTGGTGTGCTCCACCGATACCTACGCCATGGGCTTCCCGGAAGACCAGCGCAAGCGCGCCATGAAGTGGCTGAAGATGCATGCCCAGTATGACGACACCCACCCGTGGGAGGCGCTGGAGATCATCTGCACCCTGGCGGGCGAGAACCCGAGCATGAGCCTGCGTACCGAGCTGCGCCGGGCGATCTGCAAGAGCTACGACTGCATGTTCCTGTTCTTGGAGCGCTGCATGCAGCTCGAGGGGCGCCAGCAAGGCCGGGTAAGCCCGGCGCTGGCTGCTGGCTGACCCCGGTTGCCGGGTGACTCAGGAGGCCGCCCGGCCTCTTGGGCTTACTGGGCGTTGAACGCCTGCCCATTCACGCCTTTGCTGTCTGGCCCCATCAGGTACAGGTACACCGGCATGATTTCTTCGGGCAGGGGGTTGTTCTGCGGGTTCTCGCTTGGGTAGGCCTGGGCACGCATGGCGGTGCGCGTGGCGCCCGGGTTGATGCTGTTGGCACGTACCGGTGCCACGCCTTCCAGTTCGTCGGCCAGGGTCTGCATCATGCCTTCGGTGGCGAACTTAGAGATCCCGTAGGCGCCCCAGTAGGCGCGGCCCTTGCGCCCCACGCTGCTGCTGGTGAACACCACCGAAGCGTCCTCGGACAGCTTCAGCAATGGCAGCAGGGTGCTGGTGAGCATGAAGGTGGCATCCACGTTCACATGCATCACGCGCATGAAGTTGTCACCCGACAACTGCTCCATGGGCGTGCGTGGGCCGATGATCGAGGCGTTGTTGAGCAGCCCGTCCAGGCGCCCGAACTGGTCTTCGATCATCACCGCCAGTTCGTCGTACTGGTGGGGCAGGGCGGTTTCCAGGTTGAACGGTATAACCACCGGCTGTGGGTGGCCAGCCGCTTCGATTTCATCGTACAGCGCGTTCAGGTTGGCTTCGGTCTTGCCCAGCAGCAGCACCGTAGCACCCAGCGCGGCGTAAGCCTTGGCAGCGGCAGCGCCGATACCACGGCCGGCGCCGGTTACCAGGATGACCCGGCCTTTGAGCAGATCCGCACGAGCGGCGTAGTCGAACATGTTTGAGTCCTTTAAATGCTTGAACACACCCTGTGAGCGGGCAACTGAACCTGTGGGAGCGGGTTTACCCGCGAAGCAGGCGGCGCGGTGCATGGCACCGGCTGCGCCGGTGTTCGCGGCTGAAGCCGCTCCTACAGGGCCCTGCTCGACAGGTTATGCGCAGTGCCACAATGTTCAGCAGCCACACAGCGCGCTGTCGATGACCTTGCGCAGGTCCAGCGGGTGGTCGACCACCACGTCGGCGCCCCAGTGGTTCGGGTTGTCATCCGGGTGAATGTAGCCAAAGCGTACCGCTGCAGTGCGGGTACCGGCGTCGCGGCCCGACTCGATGTCACGCAAGTCGTCCCCCACGAACAGCACGCTGGCCGGGTCCAGGTTCAGCGTCTTGCAGGCCAGTATCAGCGGCTCTGGGTCTGGTTTGCTGCGCGTCACGTGGTCTGGGCAGATCAGCAGTGCCGAGCGTTCGGCCAGGCCCAGGCGCTGCATGATGGGCTCGGCGAAACGCACCGGCTTGTTGGTGACCACCCCCCACAGCAGCTTGCCTTTCTCGATGTCCGCCAGCAGCTCGGCCATGCCATCGAACAACCGGGTGTGCACGGCGCAGTCGCGCTGGTAACGCTCCAGAAACTCCAGGCGCAGGGCCTCGAAGCCCTCGGCCTCCGGGTCCATGGCAAAGGTGGCGGCGACCATGGCCCGGGCGCCGCCAGAGATCACCCCGCGGATCAGGGCGTCGTCCACCGGCGGCAGGCCACGGTCGGCGAGCATGGCCTGGCAGATGGCGATGAAGTCCGGCGCCGTGTCCAGCAAGGTGCCGTCCATGTCGAACAGTACAGCTCGCAGGCGCATGCTCATTCCTCGCGCAGGGTCTGGATCATGTAGTTGACGTCAACGTCGCTGCTGAGCTTGTAGTGCTTGGTCAGCGGGTTGTAGGTCAGGCCGATGATGTCCTTCACTTCAAGGCCGGCAACGCGGCTCCAGGCGCCAAGCTCCGACGGGCGGATGAATTTCTTGAAGTCGTGGGTGCCGCGCGGCAGCATCTTGAGGATGTACTCGGCACCGACAATGGCCAGCAGGTACGCCTTGGGGTTGCGGTTGATGGTGGAGAAGAACACCTGGCCGCCAGGCTTGACCATGCGGTAGCAGGCGCGGATGACCGAGGACGGGTCGGGCACATGCTCGAGCATCTCCAGGCAGGTGACCACATCGAATGCGCCGGGCATTTCTTCGGCCAGGGCTTCGGCGGTGATCTGCCGGTATTCCACCTGCACGCCGGACTCCAGCTGGTGCAGCCGGGCGACGGCCAGGGGCGCTTCGCCCATGTCGATGCCGGTGACCGTGGCGCCGCGCTGGGCCATGGCTTCGCTGAGGATGCCGCCGCCGCAGCCCACGTCCAGCACCTTCTTGCCGGCCAGGCTGGCGCGCTCGTCGATCCAGTTGACCCGCAGCGGGTTGATTTCGTGCAGCGGCTTGAACTCGCTCTCACGGTCCCACCAGCGGTGGGCCAGCGCTTCGAACTTGGCAATTTCGGCGCGGTCGACGTTGCTCATTGAACAGTCCTCTGGAACTTGGGTGTCAGCTTCAAGCGGCAAGCCGGCAACTGCGGGCCAGGGCCAGCCTGGGTGTGGCGGGCAGTGGTTGCAGCGCATGGCCTGGAGCTTGCGCTCGAAAAGGCCGAAGTATACCCGAGCGCTTGGCCACCAGGCTCGCTATAATCGCCGGCTTTTGATGGGCGAACCACGGGGAGAGGTGATGCGCGAGCGACTTTTGGCGGCGGAGAAGGTGACCGGGATCCGCTGGCAGGGCGGCGTCCTGCACCTGCTCGACCAGCGCCTGCTGCCCTCGAAAGAACAATGGCTGGCCTGCGACAATGTTGCGCAGGTGGCAGCGGCCATCCGCGACATGGCGGTGCGCGGTGCATCGGCGATCGGCATCGTGGCCGCCTACGGGCTGGTATTGGCCGTGGAAGAGCGGCTGGCCGAGGGCGGCGACTGGGAAACGGACCTGGAAGAAGACTTCCTGGTGCTGGCCGAGGCGCGCCCCACGGCGGCCAACCTGTTCTGGGCGCTGAACCGCATGCGCGAGCGCCTGCAGCGTCTGCGCCCCGCCGAAGACGTGCTGGCCGCCGTGGAAGCTGAAGCCCGCCTGATTCACGAGAGTGACCGCGAGGCCAACCTGACCATGGCCCAGTACGGCACCGAGCTGATCCGCCGCCACCAGGGCAATGCCCAGACCCTGCTCACCTACGGCAATGCCGGCGCCCTCGCCAGCGGTGGCTTCGGCACCGCCCTGGGGGTGATCCGCGCCGGTTACCTTGAGGGCATGGTGGAGCGGGTGTACGCCGGTGAAACCCGGCCGTGGCTGCAGGGCTCGCGGCTGACGGCGTGGGAGCTGGCCAACGAAGGCCTGCCGGTGACATTGTGTGCCGATTCCGCCCTGGCCCACCTGATGAAGACCAAGGGCATCACCTGGGTGGTGGTGGGCGCAGACTGCATCGCTGCCAACGGCGATGTGGCCAGCAAGATCGGCACCTATCAACTGGCCGTCAATGCCATGCACCACGGCGTGCGCTTCATGGTGGTGGCGCCGAGCACCAGCATCGACCTCAACCTGGCCACCGGCGAAGACATTCCGCTGGAAGAGCGCGAGGCCGGTGAGCTGCTGGATTACGCCGGTACCCGGGTTGCGCCGGATGTCGAGGTGTTCAACCCGGTGTTCGACGTGACCCCGGCAGACCTGATCGACGTGATCGTGACCGAACGGGGCATCATCGAGCGCCCGGACACCGCCAAGCTGGCGCAACTGATGTGTCGCAAGCGGTTGCACTGATTCGGCCCTAAGCAACTGCAGCGCTCGAACTCTCCGGCGCTGCACATTCACCGGCAAGCCCCCGGTGCACATCTCCCCACTACCCCCGCCATTGTGGTAACATCCGGCAGTTTCCAAGCCCGCCCATACCGGCGGTCTTCACTGCGCAGATCCATGGCACAACTCGTTGATTTGTCGTAAGTCGTCGCATGCTGATGCGCTGCGGCGGCGAGCTTCGTTCGGCCCTTGATGGAGCTGCGAAGTTTCACCAGAAAAAGGAATCAGGCTTCTCATGGGCGAACTGGCCAAAGAAATCCTCCCGGTCAATATCGAAGACGAACTGAGACAGTCTTACCTCGACTACGCGATGAGCGTGATTGTCGGGCGAGCGCTGCCCGATGCGCGTGACGGCTTGAAGCCCGTGCATCGTCGCGTTCTCTTTGCGATGAGCGAACTGGGCAACGACTGGAACAAGCCGTACAAGAAATCCGCCCGCGTGGTCGGTGACGTGATCGGTAAGTACCACCCGCACGGCGACATTGCGGTCTATGACACCATCGTGCGTATGGCCCAGCCGTTCTCGCTGCGCTACCTGCTGGTCGACGGTCAGGGCAACTTCGGTTCCGTGGACGGCGACAACGCCGCTGCCATGCGATACACCGAAGTGCGTATGGCCAAGCTGGCCCACGAGCTGCTGGCCGACCTGCACAAAGAAACCGTCGACTGGGTGCCCAACTACGACGGCACCGAACAGATCCCGGCGGTGATGCCCACCCGTATCCCCAACCTGCTGGTCAACGGTTCCAGCGGTATCGCCGTGGGCATGGCCACCAACATCCCGCCGCATAACCTGGGCGAGGTTATCGACGGCTGCCTGGCACTCATCGACAACCCCGAAGTCACCATCGATGAGCTGATGCAGCACATTCCGGGCCCGGACTTCCCCACGGCCGGCCTGATCAACGGCCGTCAGGGCATCATCGAGGCCTACCGTACCGGCCGTGGCCGCATCTACATGCGCGCCCGCTCCGAAATCGAAGACATCGACAAGGTAGGCGGCCGCCAGCAGATCGTTGTGACCGAGCTGCCTTACCAGCTCAACAAGGCCCGCCTGATCGAGAAAATCGCCGAGCTGGTCAAAGAGAAGAAGATCGAAGGCATCACCGAGCTGCGCGACGAGTCCGACAAGGACGGCATGCGCATCGTCATCGAGCTGCGTCGCGGCGAGGTGCCGGAGGTGGTGCTCAACAACCTGTATTCGCAAACCCAGCTGCAGAGCGTGTTCGGCATCAACGTGGTGGCGCTGGTCGACGGCCGCCCGCGCTTGCTCAACCTCAAGGACCTGCTCGAAGCCTTCGTGCGCCACCGCCGTGAGGTGGTCACCCGCCGCACCGTGTTCGAGCTGCGCAAGGCTCGCGAGCGCGGCCATATCCTCGAAGGCCAGGCCGTTGCGCTGTCCAACATCGACCCGGTCATTGCCCTGATCAAGGCCTCGCCAACGCCGTCCGAAGCCAAGGAAGCGCTGATTTCCACGCCATGGGAATCCAGTGCCGTGCAGGTGATGGTCGAGCGCGCCGGTGCCGATTCCTGCCGCCCCGAAGACCTGCCAGAGCAATTTGGCCTGCGCGACGGCAAGTACTACCTTTCGCCAGAGCAGGCCCAGGCCATCCTGGACCTGCGCCTGCACCGCCTGACCGGCCTCGAGCACGAGAAGCTGCTGGCCGAGTACCAGGAAATCCTGGAGCAGATCGGCGAGCTGATCCGCATCCTCAGCAGCGCCGAGCGCCTGATGGAAGTGATCCGCGAAGAACTCGAAGCGATCCGCGCCGAATACGGCGATGCCCGCCGTACCGAGATCCTGAACGCCAGCCACGACCTCAACTACGGCGACATGATCCCGGAAGAAGAGCGCGTAGTGACCATCTCCCACGGTGGCTATGCCAAGACCCAGCCGTTGTCCGCCTACCAGGCCCAGCGCCGCGGCGGCAAGGGCAAGTCGGCCACCGGCGTGAAGGACGAGGACTACATTGAGCACCTGTTGGTGGCCAACAGCCACGCCACCCTGCTGTTGTTCTCCAGCAAGGGCAAGGTGTACTGGAAGAAAACCTACGAAATCCCCGAAGCCTCGCGTGCTGCCCGTGGCCGCCCGCTGGTCAACCTGCTGCCGCTGGAAGAAGGTGAGCGCATCACCGCCATGCTGCAGATCGACCTGGAGGCCCTGCAGCAGAGCGCCGGTGCCGACGAAGAGCTGGAGGACGCGGATGACACCGTGCTCGAAGGTGAAGTGGTCGAGGTGGAGGAAGCCGACGAAGAAGACGGCGATACCCCTGAGTGGGCAGCCGAACCTACTGGCGCCTACATCTTCATGGCCACCGCGTCGGGCACCGTGAAGAAGACCCCGCTGGTGCAGTTCGCCCGTCCGCGTAGCAACGGCCTGATCGCCCTGAAGCTGAAAGAAGGCGACACCCTGATTGCGGCGGCCATCACCGACGGCGCCAAGGAAGTGATGATGTTCTCCGATGCGGGCAAGGTGATCCGCTTCGCCGAGAGCGTGGTGCGCGAAATGGGCCGTACCGCCCGTGGCGTGCGCGGCATGAAGCTGGGCAAGGGGCAGGAGATCATCTCCATGCTCATTCCAGAGTCCGGTGCGCAGATCCTCACGGCGTCCGAGCGAGGCTTCGGCAAGCGTACCCCGCTGTCCAAGTTCCCGCGTCGCGGCCGTGGTGGCCAGGGCGTCATTGCCATGGGCACCAAGGGGCGCAACGGCTTGCTGATCGGCGCCATTCAGGTGCAGGAAGGCGAGGAGATCATGCTGATTTCCGACCAGGGCACGCTGGTACGTACCCGGGTGGGCGAAGTGTCCAGCCTTAGCCGCAACACCCAGGGCGTCACCCTGATCAAGCTGGCCAGCGACGAGACGCTGGTGGGCCTGGAGCGTATCCAGGAGCCGTCTGCAGAAGAGCTCGATGATGTGATCGAGTTGGACGAGGAGGGTGTTGAGGCCCAGGCGCCCGACAATGACGACGCTGCGGACGCCGAAGAGGCACCGCAGGACTAAGCAGGCGTTACACCCGAACGGGGCGACCAAGGTCGCCCCGTTTGACTGTGTAGGAGCGAGCGTAGCTCGCGATGTGGGCACCTCGGTTCCTGCAAGTTAAGTACTGACCGATCAAGATTTTGTTCTATTTGGCAGAGCGAGAGTGGATGTGAGCAAACGAGCCTTTAACTTCTGCGCGGGCCCTGCCGCGCTTCCGGATGCCGTGCTGCAGCGCGCCCAGGCAGAAATGCTGGACTGGCGTGGCAAGGGCCTGTCGGTGATGGAAATGAGCCACCGCAGCGACGACTATGTGGCCATCGCCGAGAAGGCCGAACAGGACCTGCGTGACCTGCTGTCCATCCCCTCGAATTACAAGGTGCTGTTCCTGCAGGGCGGCGCCAGCCAGCAGTTTGCCGAAATCCCGCTGAACCTGCTGCCGGAAAACGGCACCGCCGACTACATCGAAACTGGCATCTGGTCGAAAAAGGCCATCGAAGAAGCGCGCCGTTTCGGTCATGTAAACGTGGCTGCCAGTGCCAAGCCCTACGATTACTTGGCCATTCCCGGCCAGAACGAGTGGAACCTCACCCCGAACGCTGCCTACGTGCACTATGCGTCCAACGAGACCATCGGCGGGCTGGAGTTCGACTGGGTGCCGCAGACCGGTGATGTACCGCTGGTGGTGGACATGTCTTCCGACATCCTCTCGCGCCCCATCGATGTGTCGCAGTTCGGCCTGATTTACGCCGGCGCCCAGAAGAACATCGGCCCCAGCGGCCTGGTGGTGGTCATCGTGCGTGAAGACCTGCTGGGCCATGCCCGCAGCAGCTGCCCGACCATGCTCAACTACAAGGTGTCGGCCGACAACGGCTCCATGTACAACACCCCGGCCACCTATTCCTGGTACCTCTCGGGCCTGGTGTTCGAGTGGCTGAAAGAGCAGGGCGGTGTCGATGCCATGGAGCAGCGCAACCGGGCCAAGAAAGACCGCTTGTATGGCTTTATCGATGCCAGCGAGTTCTACACCAACCCGATCAGCCACAACGCCCGTTCGTGGATGAACGTGCCGTTCCGCCTGGCGGACGAGCGCCTGGACAAAGCCTTCCTGGCCGGTGCCGACGCCCGCGGCCTGCTCAACCTCAAGGGCCACCGCTCGGTGGGCGGCATGCGCGCCTCCATCTACAACGCCTTGGGCCTAGACGCCGTCGAAGCCCTGGTGGCCTACATGGCTGAATTCGAGAAGGAGCACGGCTGATGTCCGAGCACGAACTCACCGCCCTGCGGGTGCGCATCGACAGCCTCGACGAGAAAATCCTCGAGCTGATCAGTGAGCGCGCCCGTTGCGCCCAGGAAGTGGCCAAGGTCAAGACGGCCTCGCTGCCCGAGGGTGAAAAACCGGTGTTCTACCGCCCTGAGCGCGAAGCTGCCGTGCTCAAGCGGGTGATGGAGCGCAACCAGGGCCCACTGGGCAACGAAGAGATGGCGCGGTTGTTCCGCGAAATCATGTCCTCGTGCCTCGCCTTGGAAGAGCCGCTGAAAATCGCCTACCTGGGCCCGGAAGGCACCTTCACCCAGGCCGCTGCCATGAAGCATTTCGGCCATGCTGTGATCAGCCGGCCAATGGCAGCCATCGACGAAGTGTTCCGTGAGGTGGCCGCTGGCGCCGTCAACTTCGGCGTGGTGCCCGTGGAAAACTCCACCGAAGGGGCTGTCAGCCATACCCTGGACAGCTTCCTTGAGCACGACATGGTGATCTGCGGTGAGGTGGAGCTGCGTATCCACCACCACCTGCTGGTGGGCGAGAGCACCAAGACCGGCAGCATCACCCGCATCTACTCCCACGCCCAGTCCCTGGCCCAGTGCCGCAAGTGGCTGGACGCGCACTACCCGAATGTGGAACGTGTGGCGGTGTCGAGCAACGCCGAGGCGGCCAAGCGCGTCAAGGGCGAATGGAATTCTGCGGCAATTGCCGGCGATATGGCGGCCAACCTGTATGGCCTGACCCGCCTGGCCGAGAAGATCGAGGACCGCCCCGATAACTCCACGCGCTTCCTGATGATCGGCAGCCAGGAAGTGCCGCCGACCGGCGACGACAAGACCTCGATCATCGTTTCGATGAGCAACAAGCCAGGAGCCCTGCACGAGCTGCTGGTGCCTTTCCATCAGAACGGCATCGACCTGACCCGCATCGAAACCCGCCCGTCGCGCAGCGGCAAGTGGACGTATGTGTTCTTCATCGACTTCGTCGGCCACCACCGCGACCCGCTGATCAAGGCCGTGCTCGAGCAGATCAGCCAGGAAGCCGTGGCACTGAAGGTGCTGGGTTCGTATCCAAAGGCAGTGCTTTGATTCCGAACCGCCGCCTGTAGCCGCTCGCGATCGGGGTGCCTGGCACCCCCGGCACCCAACACAACGCCATACAAGGTTCACACCCGTGGTAAATGCAGCAACAACCCAACCCGCGCCGATCATCAACCGCCTGGTGGTGGTCGGCCTGGGCCTGATCGGCGGCTCCTTCGCCAAGGGCTTGCGTGAAAGCGGCCTGTGCCGCGAAGTGGTCGGCGTCGACCTGGATGCCCCGTCGCGCAAGCAGGCGGTGGCCCTGGGCGTGGTCGACCGCTGCGAAGACGACCTGGCTGCGGCCTGCCAGGGCGCCGATGTCATCCAGCTTGCCGTGCCCATCCTGGCCATGGAGAAGCTGCTGGGGCTTCTGGCTGGGCTGGACCTCGGCCAGGCCGTGATCACCGACGTGGGCAGCGCCAAGGGCAATGTGGTGCGGGCTGCCCGGGCAGCCCTGGGCGAGCGTGTGGCGCGCTTCGTGCCTGGCCACCCGATTGCCGGGTCCGAGCAAAGCGGTGTGGAGGCCTCCAACGCCGCCTTGTTCCGCCGGCACAAGGTCATCCTTACCCCGCTCGCCGAAACCGACCGCGCCGCCCTGGCCGTCGTCGACCGCCTGTGGCGGGCTCTGGACGCTGACGTTGAGCACATGCCCGTCGAGCGCCATGACGAGGTGCTGGCTGCCACCAGCCACCTGCCGCACCTGCTGGCCTTCGGTTTGGTCGATTCGTTGGCCAAGCGCGATGAAAACCTTGAAATCTTCCGGTACGCTGCGGGTGGCTTTCGCGATTTCACAAGAATCGCCGGCAGCGACCCGACCATGTGGCATGACATCTTCCTTGCCAACCGCGACGCTGTGCTGCGCACGCTTGATACATATCGCAGCGATCTCGACGCCTTGCGCGACGCGATCGCTGATGGGGACGGGCACCAGTTGCTGGGTGTGTTCACCCGCGCTCGGGTTGCCCGCGAGCATTTCAGTAAAATCCTGGCCCGCCGGGCCTATGTGGACGCTATGAACGCCAACGATCTGATTTTCCTGGCCCAACCCGGTGGCCGCCTGACCGGGCGAATCCGCGTACCGGGCGACAAGTCGATTTCCCACCGCTCGATCATGCTCGGCTCGCTGGCCGAAGGCACCACCGAGGTCGAGGGCTTCCTCGAGGGTGAGGACGCCCTGGCGACCCTGCAGGCATTCCGTGACATGGGGGTGGTCATCGAAGGCCCCAACCACGGTCGCGTGACCATTCACGGTGTGGGCCTGCATGGCCTCAAGCCGCCACCCGGGCCGCTGTACGTCGGCAACTCGGGCACCTCCATGCGCCTGCTGTCCGGCCTGCTGGCCGGGCAGGCGTTCGACGTCACCATGACGGGCGATGCGTCGCTGTCCAAGCGCCCGATGAACCGTGTGGCCAACCCGCTGCGCGAAATGGGCGCGGTGGTTGAAACCGGGCCGGAAGGCCGCCCACCGCTGACCATCCGCGGCGGCCACCCGCTCAAGGGCCTGACCTACACGCTGCCGATGGCCAGTGCGCAGGTCAAATCCTGCCTGCTGCTGGCGGGCCTGTACGCCGAAGGCAGGACCACCGTCACCGAGCCTGCGCCTACCCGTGACCACACCGAGCGCATGCTGCGCGGCTTTGGCTACAGCGTGGACACCAACGGGCCGGTGGCGTCGCTGCAGGCTGGCGGCAAACTCACTGCCACCCGTATCGAAGTGCCGGCCGACATCTCGTCGGCGGCGTTCTTCCTGGTGGCGGCCTCGATTGCCGAAGGTTCCGAGCTGGTGCTGGAGCATGTGGGCATCAACCCCACCCGTACCGGTGTCATCGACATCCTGCGCCTGATGGGCGGCGACATCACCCTGGAAAACCAGCGTGAAGTGGGTGGCGAGCCGGTGGCCGACCTGCGCGTGCGCGGCGCACGCCTGAAGGGTATCGACATCCCTGAAGCCCTGGTGCCGCTGGCCATCGACGAGTTCCCGGTGCTGTTCGTGGCCGCGGCTTGCGCCGAGGGGCGTACCGTGTTGCGGGGCGCCGAAGAGCTGCGGGTCAAAGAGTCCGACCGTATCCAAGTGATGGCCGACGGCCTGATCACCCTGGGTATCCAGTGCGAACCCACCCCTGACGGCATCATCATCGAAGGCGGCCAGCTGGGCGGCGGCGAAGTGCACGGCCACGGCGACCACCGCATTGCCATGGCCTTCAGCGTGGCATCGCTGCGCGCCAGCGCGCCTATCCGCATCCACGACTGCGCCAACGTTGCCACGTCGTTCCCCAACTTCCTGGCGCTGTGCGCCGAGGTGGGCATCCGCGTGGCGGAAGAGGGCAAGCCGTGAACGCGCCTACGCCAGTCATCACCATCGACGGGCCGAGCGGCTCGGGCAAGGGCACCGTTGCCGGGCTGCTGGCCCGGGAGCTGGGCTGGCGGCTGCTGGATTCCGGCGCGCTGTACCGTCTGCTGGCGTTCAACGCCAGCAACCATGGCGTGGACCTCACCAACGAAGAGCTGCTGACCCGCCTGGCCGCTCATCTGGATGTGCAGTTCATTGCCGCCCAGCCCGGTAAGCTTCAGCAGATCATTCTTGAGGGTGAGGATGTCAGCAACGTCATCCGTACCGAAACTGTCGGCGCGGGTGCCTCCCGGGTGGCCTCGCTGCCGGCCGTGCGTGACGCACTGCTGGTGCGCCAGCGCGCCTTCCGCGAGGCGCCTGGCCTGATTGCGGATGGCCGTGACATGGGCACCGTGGTGTTTCCCGACGCGCCATTGAAAGTGTTCCTCACCGCCAGTGCCGAGGAGCGGGCCCGCCGCCGTTACCTGCAGTTGAAGGGCAAGGGTGAAGATGTTAGTCTGTCGAGTCTGCTAGATGACATTCGTGCGCGCGATGAGCGCGATACCCAACGTGCAGTGGCCCCGCTGAAACCAGCTGCAGACGCCATTCAGCTGGATTCCACCGAATTGTCCATCGATCAGGTGTTGCAACGTATCAGGAGCGAGCTCGCACTGCGCGATCTCCTCTGATAACCAGGAAGGCAGGCAGGTGCACCAGTCATCGTCCTGCGGGCTTTCCTTTACTTAAAACGAACCCACATTGTCTGGAATGTGGTGATGGGCGTCTGTTTCGCCCGAATCTACAGGAATTAAAATGAGCGAAAGCTTTGCAGAACTCTTTGAAGAAAGCCTGAAAACCCTCAATCTTCAGCCGGGTGCCATCATCACCGGTATCGTTGTCGACATCGACGGCGACTGGGTTACCGTACACGCTGGCCTGAAGTCCGAGGGCGTCATCCCGCTCGAGCAGTTCTACAACGAAGCTGGCGAGCTGACCATCAAGGTCGGTGACGAAGTGCACGTTGCGCTGGACGCGGTCGAAGACGGCTTTGGCGAAACCAAACTGTCCCGTGAAAAAGCCAAGCGCGCCGAGTGCTGGATTGTTCTGGAAGCAGCTTTCGCCGCCGAAGAAGTGGTCAAGGGCGTTATCAACGGTAAGGTTAAAGGCGGCTTCACTGTCGACGTTAACGGCATCCGTGCGTTCCTGCCGGGCTCCCTGGTTGATGTCCGCCCAGTGCGCGACACCACCCACCTGGAAGGCAAAGAGCTGGAATTCAAGGTCATCAAGCTGGACCAGAAGCGCAACAACGTTGTTGTTTCGCGTCGCAGCGTGCTGGAAGCCGAGAACTCCGCCGAGCGCGAAGCCCTGCTGGAAACCCTGCAGGAAGGCCAGCAAGTCAAAGGTATCGTCAAGAACCTCACCGACTACGGCGCATTCGTGGACCTGGGCGGTATCGACGGCCTGCTGCACATCACCGACATGGCTTGGAAGCGCATCAAGCACCCATCGGAAATCGTTAACGTTGGCGACGAAGTCGACGTACGCGTTCTGAAGTTCGACCGTGAGCGCAACCGCGTTTCGCTGGGTCTGAAGCAGATGGGCGAAGATCCGTGGGTTGCTATCACTGCCCGTTACCCAGAAGGTACTCGCGTACAAGCGCGCGTTACCAACCTGACCGACTACGGCTGCTTCGCTGAGCTGGAAGAAGGCGTTGAAGGTCTGGTACACGTTTCCGAAATGGACTGGACCAACAAGAACATCCACCCGTCGAAAGTCGTTCAGGTTGGCGACGAAGTGGAAGTCATGGTTCTGGACATCGACGAAGAGCGTCGTCGTATCTCCCTGGGCATCAAGCAGTGCAAGTCCAACCCATGGGAAGACTTCTCCGGCCAGTTCAACAAGGGTGACAAGATCACCGGTACCATCAAGTCGATCACCGACTTCGGTATCTTCATTGGCCTGGACGGCGGCATCGACGGCCTGGTTCACCTGTCCGACATCTCCTGGAACGAAACCGGCGAAGAAGCCGTGCGTCGTTTCAAGAAGGGCGACGAGCTGGAAACCGTCATCCTGTCGGTCGACCCAGAGCGCGAGCGCATCTCCCTGGGCATCAAGCAGCTGGAAGACGATCCGTTCTCCAACTTCGTTGCTGTCAATGACAAGGGCGCTATCGTCAAGGGCATCGTGAAAGAAGTTGACGCCAAAGGCGCCATCGTCACCCTGGCCGACGACATCGAAGCCACTCTGAAAGCTTCCGAAATCAGCCGTGACCGCGTTGAAGACGCGCGTAACGTTCTGAAGGAAGGCGAAGAGATCGAAGCCAAGATCATCAGCGTTGACCGCAAATCCCGCGTTATCAGCCTGTCGATCAAATCGAAAGACGACGCTGAAGAGCGTGAAGCCATCCAGAGCCTGAAAAACGCTCCGGAAGCGGCTGCCGACACCACCATGGCTGCGCTGCTGCGCGAAGCAATGGCCAAGCAGAACTGAGTTCTGTTTGATCGGTAAAAAGGGCGACCCTTGGGTCGCCCTTTTTTTCGCCTGGAATTTGTAGTGGGGGCGTAAGTTTTGTGGTGGTGCCTAGGTTCAGCGCCGCCTGCGCCGGGTATCCAGTCACATGCTGCAACCGTGATTACCGCTTTCATCCTTGCACCGCAGCTAGGCTGTACCAGCACGCACATTTTCAAGGATGAGCACAATGACCAACCCTCATGGCTGTCGATTACGCCGTGCCCGCTGCTCGGTTCCGGGCAGGCTTTATATGCTGACCACTGTTACCCACCGCCGTCGGCCATTATTCGATAATTTCCAGTACGCCCGCCTGGCCGTCCACAACATGCGTCATGCACAACATAAACATCACTGCCACTCATTAGCCTGGGTTGTGATGCCAGACCATGTGCACTGGCTGCTCGAATTGAAGCACGCGACGCTGAGCATGCTGATGCAACGCTTCAAGTGCCAGACCAGCAATGCATTGCGCAAGGCCGGGGTAAAGGCCTCGCCGATCTGGCAGGCAGGGTATTACGACCGAGCCCTGCGCCGCGATGAGGACGTTGTGAGATTAGCGAGATACATAGTGGCCAATCCGATTCGGGCGGGGTTGGTTACCAGGGCGGGTGATTATCCGCACTGGGATGCGGTTTGGCTTTGAGCGGGTGCCGAGCGTGCCGCGCATCGC
>NZ_BCAV01000040.1:0-31355 GCF_001320125.1 Pseudomonas sp. NBRC 111119 | reverse complement strand
AACTGGCCAAAAAGCGTAGGAGCGAGCGCAGCTCGCGATGCGCCGCAGGGCGGCGCTCGATCTCACAGCCACCGCAACTCGCCCGCCATACACCCCGGCGCCACCCCCAACCCCTCACCCGCAAGACCCATATCGTAAAGTTCCAATCTTGAATTTTTTTATTAAGTCAAGAACCACCCTGTTCAAATCCCTCCATGCGTGCTACAACCTGATTAAGCAATGATCTAGCTGCTTGATAACGAAGGGAAAAATATGACGAAGTCGGAGCTGATCGAACGTATTGTCACCCATCAAGGGCTGCTTTCGTCCAAGGACGTAGAGCTGGCCATCAAGACCATGCTTGAGCAGATGTCACAATGCCTTGCCACTGGGGACCGCATTGAAATTCGCGGCTTTGGCAGCTTCTCGCTGCACTATCGCGCGCCGCGCGTAGGCCGCAACCCCAAGACCGGCCAGTCGGTCAGCCTCGAAGGCAAGTTCGTCCCGCACTTCAAGCCCGGCAAGGAATTGCGTGATCGGGTCAATGAAGAAGACGAGGCCGAAGCCTGATCAACCAAGGAGCCATACAATGCGTAACCTGAAGCGCGCCGTCACTCTACTGTTCGTGCTGCTGCTGGCAGCCGTGGTGCTGTTTTTCGTACTGGAAAACCAGCAAACCGTAGCCCTCACCCTGTTCAGCTGGACGGCCCCCGCTGTGCCGGTCGCTGTGGTGGTGCTGGCCGCTCTGGTCGTAGGCTTGGCAATCGGCCCACTGTTGGGTGCGTACGGCGTACAACGCAGCAAACGCAAGATCAGGGCATCAGCCCGGGAAGCTGCCCTGAACGGTAATTAAGGAAATTTCCTACCCTCTTTTAGGAAACGCCCACCTTTGCATGCGCTGGCTGAAATGGAGTAATTGCCCCCTTCGTTTTCGGCCCCAGCGAGCGCGCCCCGCATGGAATTCCCAAGCCTTTCCCACCATGGTGCAGTCCGTGGTGTCACCGGCTCGTGTCACCAACTGCACCTTGCTACCGGTGTAAGCCTGCTGGTCGACTGTGGCCTGGAGCAGGGCGCGGATGCTACCCCGCAGGCGGACGCCGCAGCGCTCACATTCGATATCGAGGGCGTCCGTGCGCTGATCATCACCCATGTGCACCTCGACCACGTTGGCCGCATCCCCGCGCTGCTCGCCGCGGGTTACCGCGGGCCGATACTGTGCACCGAGCCCTCTGCCAAGCTGCTGCCACTCGTGCTTGAAGACGCGTACAGGCTGGGTATCAGCAACGACCCTGCCCATGTGTCCAGGTACCTCGAGCGAGTGAGTACCCTGCTTGTACCACTGCCATTTGAACAATGGCACCCAGTGCTGGAGCAGCCCGACATAATCTGCCGGGTTCGCCTGCAGCGCGCAGGCCACTTGCTGGGTTCGGCCTACGTGGAATGCGATATCCAGTACGGCCAGACCAGCCGGCGTTATGTGTTCTCAGGCGACCTCGGCGCAGGCAACAACTCATTGCTGCGCCCTCTGCAGCCCCCGGAGCGGGCAGATGTGCTGGTGCTGGAAAGCACCTACGGCGACCGCCTGAACCCAAACGCCAGCGACCGTGTACACAGGCTGGAAGCAGCTATCGACCGGGCATTGGCGGACCAGGGCACTATTCTGATCCCGGCTTTCAGCCTGGGCCGTACCCAAGAGCTGCTGTACGAACTGGAAGAGGTGCTGTACCGCAAAGCGCTGTTGGGCAGGGCAGGCGGTTCTCCAGACGGCGAGCCCGTCGATTGGTCGCAACTGCCCATCATCCTCGACTCGCCGTTGGCCCAGCGCATCACTGCCGTGTATCGAGAACTACATGCATTCTGGAATGAAGAGGCGAGGGCGCGGCGTGCTGCCGGCCGTGACCCGCTGGCCTTCGGTCAGCTGATCTGCGTGGATACCCATGCCCGCCACCAACAGGTGGTCAACTACCTGAAAAGCACCGGTCGCCCG
This sequence comes from Pseudomonas sp. NBRC 111119, assembly GCF_001320125.1. Classification (NCBI taxonomy): domain Bacteria; kingdom Pseudomonadati; phylum Pseudomonadota; class Gammaproteobacteria; order Pseudomonadales; family Pseudomonadaceae; genus Pseudomonas; species Pseudomonas sp. NBRC 111119. Next base: position 29,389 of record NZ_BCAV01000040.1, on the reverse strand, counting down.
GCCATTGTGATTGCCGGCAATGGTATGTGCTCGGGTGGGCGAATTGTCAATTACCTCAAGGCCATGCTTGGGGACCGGCGGCATGAGGTGATGTTCGTCGGGTATCAGGCCAGGGGTACGCCAGGGGCGGTGATACAGGCCTTTGAGGACTCCAATGACGATGGACGGGTTGATCTGGAGGGAGAGGGGTACGAGGTCAGGGCCAAGGTCACCACCTTGAGGGGATATTCGGGGCATGCTGATCAGGCAGGGTTAGTATCCTTCGCCACCGGCCTCTCTGCTAAATCTGAGGAAGTCGTGCTCGTGCATGGAGAGAGCAAAGCCAAGGAGCAACTTGTAAGGGCGCTGCGTCAGCGTTTGCTGGCGCTAGGCTGGCCGACCAAGGTAAAAATCGCAACATAAGCGCCCTGCGCAGGGAACGATGACGGCAGGTGCTGTCTGATAGTCACCACGGATCATCAGCCTTCGCCGGCCCAGGCGAAATGCTTGCATAAACAAGGCTCGCAGCCCGCACGGGTTGCAGGCGCAGTGCAAGCTACAAAGCGGTTTCTCTGGTATTCTTGCCCAATGATGCTTGCGTCTTGAGCCTATGGATAGCCAGGGATTACACACGCTGGGCGCGTAACTTAGCGACGTTGCACTGTGCGCAGTGTCGGTCAGAATTAAGACTCATGCCGGTCACTTGTCAATGATCATCAAGTGGCTGTTAAGGACCCGAATATGGAATTGATCCCGGTAATTCTATCCGGTGGCGTTGGCAGCCGTTTGTGGCCAGTTTCCCGTGAGGCTCACCCAAAGCCGTTCATGACCTTGCCCGATGGGCAAAACCTCATTCAGAAGACCTTCCTGCGCGCGTCCAAGCTCGACGGCGTTGCTGAAGTGCTTACCGTTACCAATCGCGAACTGCTGTTCAAGACGGAAGACGAATACCGCGCGATCAATACCCAGGGCCACCCCCAGGGCTACATCCTCGAGCCGTTTGGCCGCAACACCGCTGCTGCAGTAGCCGCCGCAGCGTTGCAACTGCAACAGGCCCACGGTCCCCAGGCCTACATGCTGGTGCTGGCAGCCGACCACCTTATCCAGGACGAAGCTGCTTTCTCCCAGGCGGTCAGCAAGGCTGTGCACCTGGCCGAGCAGGGCTGGCTGGTCACATTCGGCATCAAGCCTCAGTACCCTGAAACAGGCTTCGGTTATATCGAGGCGGCTGCAGATGGCGCGCTGGACGGTGGGCTGAAGGTGGCACGTTTTGTCGAAAAGCCCGATGCCCCCACCGCAGAGGCCTACGTGGCAGCTGGCAACTACTTCTGGAACGCCGGCATGTTCTGCTTCCAGGTAGGCACGGTTATCGACGAGTTCAAGGCCCACGCCCCCGATGTGCTCGAAGCCGTGCAACTCACCCTTGAAGCGTCGCGCCAGACTACGGGCAAAGGCTACAGCTGCCTGGCCCTGGACGCAGACACCTTCGCCAATGTCCCGGATATTTCCATCGACTACGCCTTGATGGAGCGCTCCCGCAAGGTGGCCACCATTCCGTGTGATATCGGCTGGAGCGATATCGGCTCCTGGAACGCGGTCAGCGAACTCACCCCGCCAGACGAAGCGGGTAACCGCTTCGAAGGCGAAGTGGTCGCGCACGGTTCCAGCAACAACTACGTCAGCACAGAAGATCGCCTGGCGGCGCTGGTCGGTGTACAGGACCTGTTGGTGGTCGACACCCCTGACGCCCTGCTGATCGCCCATAAAGACCACGCTCAAGACGTGAAACACATCGTCAAGCGCCTGAAAGGCGATGGCCACTCGGCACACCTGCTGCACCGCACCGTGCACCGCCCATGGGGTACCTACACCACGCTGGAAGACGGCGACCGCTTCAAGATCAAGCGCATCGTGGTCAAGCCAAAGGCATCCCTGTCCCTGCAAATGCACCACCACCGCAGCGAGCACTGGATTGTGGTCAGCGGCATGGCCGTGGTGGTCAACGATGACAAGGAACTGATGCTCAACACCAACGAGTCCACGTTCATCCGCGCCGGCCACCAGCACCGGTTGCAAAACCCAGGCGTGATCGACCTGGTACTCATCGAAGTACAAAGCGGCGACTACCTCGGCGAAGACGACATCGTCCGCTTCGAGGACAACTACGGTCGTTGCGACGCCTGAGTCCAGGCTCTCCCGTCGGCCCGTCGTTGCCTTCCCTGGCACCGGGCCGGTCTTCGGTCGCCTCCATCGCCGGCTACCCCTGTTCAGATCGTTGACGCCACGGCGTCAACGCACCGAGTGAGACCCATGTACCCACCTATTCAGACCCGTTGTTTCAAAGCCTACGACATCCGCGGCCAAGTGCCTGCCGACCTCAATGATGACGTGGCCTATCGCATTGGCCGCGCACTGGTGGCCCAGCTTGGCGGCCGCACTTATGTGGTGGGGCGTGACATGCGCCTGGAGAGCCCGGGGTTGTCCCTGGCCTTGATCAAGGGCCTGACCGAAGGCGGGGCCGACGTGATCGATATAGGCCTGTGCGGTACCGAGGAAGTGTATTTCGCTACCAGCCATCACCAGGCCGACGGCGGCGTGATGATTACTGCCAGCCATAACCCCAAGGGTTACAACGGCATGAAGCTGGTGCGCGAGCAGTCGCGCCCAATCAGCGGCGACACCGGGCTAAATGACATTCGCCAGCGTGTTGAGGCAGGTGATCTGGGCGAGCCTGCAGCAACTGCCGGCGCTGTGCGCGAAGTGTTCGACAAGACCGCCTACATCGACCACTTGCTCACCTACGTAGACGTGGCATCGCTCAAGCCGCTGAAGGTGCTGGCCGACCCGGGCAACGGTGCGGTTGGGCCTGTGATCGAACTGCTCAAGGCACGCCTGCCGCTGGATATCACCATCATCAACGGCGAGCCGGACGGCAATTTCCCCAACGGCATCCCCAACCCGCTGCTGCCTGAGAACCGCGACCTGACCCGCCAGGCAGTGCTGGATACCCAGGCGGCCATGGGCATTGCCTTCGACGGTGACTTCGACCGGTGCTTCTTCTTCGACGACAAAGGCCGTTTCATCGAGGGTTACTACGTGGTGGGCCTGCTGGCCGAAATGCTGCTGGCCAAACACCCAGGCAGCAAGATCATCCACGACCCGCGCCTGACCTGGAACACCATCGAGCAGGTTGAAGCGGCCGGTGGCGTAGCCATCCAGAGCAAGACCGGCCATGCCTTCATCAAAGAGCGCATGCGCGCCGAAGACGCCGTGTACGGCGGTGAGATGAGCGCCCACCACTACTTCCGCGACTTCGCCTACTGCGACAGCGGCAACATTCCATGGTTGTTGGTGGCTGAGCTGATGAGCGTTACCGGCAAGACCCTTGCCCAGTTGGTAGATGAGCGAATTGCCAAGTTCCCGTGCAGTGGCGAGATCAACTATGAGGTGGCAGATGTAAAAGGCACAATCGAAAAGATCCTGGCCCATTACCTGCCGCAAAACCCAACCGTCGACCGCACCGACGGCATCAACGTGGAGTTCGCCGATTGGCGCTTCAGCCTGCGTGGCTCCAACACCGAGCCGCTGCTGCGCTTGAACGTTGAAAGCCGCGGGAATGAAGCACTGGTCGCGCAAAACGTCGCGCAAATCGCCCGTTTGATTCAAGGATAACTATGTTAGGCATGTTTCGGGGCGTCTGGGATTACCGGGGCTTCATCCTCACATCCATCAAGAATGAGTTCATCTCGCGCTTCGCCCGCAGCAAGCTGGGTGGCCTGTGGATGATCATCCACCCGTTGGCGCAGGTGGCCATTTATGCGCTGATTCTGTCCAACGTGCTGGGTGCACGGTTGCCCGGTATCGACAACAAGTACGCCTACGCGCTGTACCTGATTGCCGGTATCCTGGCCTGGAACCTGTTTGCAGAAATTGTCGGGCGTTGCCTCACCGTGTTCATCGAACAGGGCAACCTGATGAAGAAGATGCGCTTCCCGCGCATTGCGCTGCCCGTAATTGTGGTGGGCTCGTGCCTGCTCAACAACCTGTTGTTGTTTATTGCCGCCATGATCATTTTCGCCCTGCTGGGCCATGCGCCCAATGCGCAGATGCTTTGGTTGCTACCGCTGACACTGGTCGTGGTGGCCTTTGCCGTCGGGCTAGGGCTGGTACTTGGGGTACTGAATGTGTTCTTGCGGGATATAGGCCAGGTCGTGCCGATTATCATGCAGGTCTGGTTCTGGTTCACGCCCATTGTCTACTCGGTCAACATTGTGCCCGACTACCTCAAAGGCACGTTGGACATAAACCCGATGTACGCCATCGTCACTGCCTACCACAACGTACTGGTCTACAAGCTCGAGCCGAACATTGCCGAGCTGGGCGTCACGGTCGCCATCGCCCTCGGCCTCATGGGCCTGGGGCTGTTCCTGTTCCGCAGGGCTTCTGCTGAGATGGTGGACTCGCTATGACACTCATGTCCGTTACCAACGTAGGCAAGGCCTACCGCAGTTACCGCTCTGAATGGCAGCGCATTGCGCGCTGGTGCTACCTGCCGGTCAAGGCCAGCAGCGAGCACTGGGTGCTCAAGCACATCAGTTTCAATATCGAAGCCGGTGAAGCCATCGGCCTGGTCGGCCAGAACGGTGCAGGCAAGTCGACGCTGCTGAAAATGATCACCGGCACCTTGCAGCCCACCGAGGGCTCGGTGCGTGTCAACGGCCGTATCGCTGCCATCCTGGAGCTTGGCATGGGTTTCAACGCCGAGCTTAGCGGGCGCCAGAACGCCTACCATGCGGCCGGCCTGATGGGCTTTTCCACCGAGCAGATCGACAGCGTGATCGACGATATCGAAGCGTTTGCCGAGATCGGCGAGTACTTCGACCAAACCGTACGCACCTATTCCAGCGGCATGCAGATGCGTGTGGCCTTTGCCGTAGCCACTGCCTTCCGCCCTGAAATTCTCATCATCGACGAAGCGTTGTCGGTGGGTGACAGCTATTTCCAGCACAAAAGCTTTGGCCGCATCAAAGAGTTCCAGCAGGCGGGCACCACCTTGTTGATCGTGTCCCACGACCGCGGTGCCATCCAGGCGTTGTGCAACCGCGCGATCCTGCTGGACGGCGGTACCGTCATCAAGGACGGGCCACCGGAAGAGGTGATGGATTACTACAATGCCATCATTGCGCAGAAGGAGAACGCCACGGTCGAGGTACAGACACTGCAGGACGGCAGCGTGCAAACCCGCTCAGGTAGTGGTAAGGCCACAATCGCCAGTGTTGCACTACAAAACGCCGAAGGCGCGCCTGTCGAATACATCTCGGTGGGTGAGGCGGTGTGCTTGAGCATCAGCGTGCAGGTGCACGCCCCATTACCGGAGTTGGTAGTGGGTTACGTAATCAAGGACCGTCTGGGCCAGGACGTATTTGGTACCAACACGCATCACCTGGGTTGTGTGCGCACTGATATCGCCCCTGACACCTCGCTCACCTATGCGTTTCGGTTCCCCGCAAACCTGGGGGTCGGCTCTTATTCAGTGGCCGTGGCTTTGCACGCGACCGACAGCCATATCGCCGACAACTACGAATGGCGGGACCTCGCGTTGGTATTCAATGTTGTCAATATGAGTGAACAAACTTTTGTAGGCCTTGCGTGGATACCGCCTACCGTGGAGTGCAATTGATGAGTGCAGGTTTTTACAGGGCTTTCGAGGACCGCTATCGGGGTTCGCGCGAGCTGATCACCCAGCGGCTCCAGGCCTACCTGCCGTTCCTCGAACCGCTCAAGGCGCTGTACGCTGATTATCCTGTACTTGACCTTGGCTGTGGCCGCGGTGAGTGGCTGGAGCTGATGCTGCGCGAAGGTTTTATGCCGCTCGGCGTGGATCTGGACGAAGGGATGCTCGAAGCCTGCCAAGCCCGCAAGCTGCCAGCTCACAAGGATGACGTGCTCAACGCCCTGCGCAAATTGCCCGACAACAGCCAGGTGGTCGTCAGCGGCTTTCATATTGCAGAACATTTGCCTTTCGAGTTGCTACAGGAGCTGGTAGCTGAAGCATTGCGGGTGTTGCGCCCGGCCGGGCTGTTGATTCTGGAAACGCCCAACGCTGAAAATGTGACAGTGGGCACCAATAACTTTTTCCTTGACCCGACCCATCAGCAACCGCTGCCACACTTGCTGATGACTTTTCTGGCCGAGCACAGTGGGTTTGCCCGCGCCAAGGCTGTGCGTTTGCAAGAAGCGCCTGAGCTGCACGATGAGCAAGCACCGCTTGGCGTGCTAAACGTATTGTTTGGTGTAAGCCCGGATTACGCCGTCGTCGCACAGAAGGCTGCAGAAGCTAGCCAACTGCAACCATTCGACGGCGTATTCGAAGCGGCCTATGGCATTTCCCTCGACCAGTTGGCGCATCGTTACGATCGTGCAGTCGACCGCCGCTTTGCCGACTTGCAAGGCTCTGTAGAAGAAGTCAGGGCTACTTTCCTGGCTCCCGCTGAATTCCAGAAGATCATGGCGGAGGCTCAAGCCCAGCAAACGCACCAACTGCTGGTTATCCAGGACCGTTACCAGACGGCGCTCAGCGATGTGCAGCTGCAGCTTGGTGCTATGCAGTCAGAGCACACCACCTTGCAACAGCAACTCGCGGGGATGCAGGTAGAACGTAATGTGGCGCTGGAGAATTGCCATCATCACTACCTGCGCGCTCAGGCAGCGGAACAACAGATTCAGGTACTGCTTGCCAGTACTTCATGGCGGGTGACCGCCCCGTTGCGCCTGATAGGGCGCGTGCTGCGCTGGCCTACCCAGCATGGCAAGGCTTCGTTACGCCGTGCGGCACCCCATGCTCGCTTGTGGGTAGCAAGGCGCCCGGCCGTGAAACGCCTGGCACTGGCGGTATTGCGGCGCAGCCCCTGGCTGGACCAGCAACTGCGCAGGCTGCTCGCAACCGAGGCCGCCGCCGCCGCCGACCCCCAGCACGGTGTGATCGACCACGCCCCTTTGACACCGCGCGGGCGCTCGATTGAAAGCGCCCTCGGTGAAGCCATGAACAAGAGCAAGAACTAAATGCGTATCGTAATTGACATGCAGGGCGCGCAGACCGAGAGCCGCTACCGTGGGATCGGCCGTTACAGCCTGTCCCTCGCCCAGGGCATTGTGCGCAACAGTGCCGGGCATGAAGTGTACCTGCTGCTGAATGGCATGCTGCCGGACAGCATCGACAGCATCCGCACGGCCTTTATCGGCCTGTTGCCGCAAAGCCATATCCGTGTTTGGTATGCCCAGGGCCCTGTTTCTGCACGGGACCCAGCCAACCGTGTACGCCGGGAAGTGGCCGAGCGGGTCCGCCAGGCGTGCATTGATGATTTGCACCCCGATGTGGTGCATATCTGCAGCTCGGTGGAAGGTTATATCGACGATGCGGTCATCGGCAGCCCGCAACTGGACCAGCAAGCGTTGGTCTGCGCAACCCTGTACGACCTGATCCCACTGGTGAGCCCCGGGCAGTATCTGGACAACAACCCAGGCTACAAGGCGCATTACCTGGACAAGGTCGAGGCGTACAAACATTACGGCCTGCTGTTGTCGATTTCCGAGTTTGCCCGTCAGGAGGCACTTTCCTTGCTGCCACTGGCCAGCGAGCGAGTCGTCAATGTTTCTACAGCAGCCGATGACGTATTCCGCCCCGTAGAGATGGGCTCGGCACAGCGCCGGGCACTGGCCGTTCGTTTCGACTTGCGCGAGCCCTTCGTGCTGTACTCCGGTGGGGCCGACGAGCGCAAGAACCTGCCGCGCCTCATCGAGGCGTTTGCCAAGGTCAAGCTCGAACTGGGCGACGTGCAGCTGGTGTTCGCAGGCAAGATGCCCCAGTTCCACATCGACCTGTACCGCGCCACTGCGCGCAGCCACGGCCTGGGTGAAACCGACCTGGTGTTTACCGGCTATATCACCGACGAAGAACTGGTTGCGCTCTACAACGCCTGCCAGCTCTACGTATTCCCCTCGTGGCACGAAGGCTTTGGCCTGCCGCCGTTGGAGGCCATGAAATGTGGCGCTGCGGTCATCGGTGCGAATACGTCCAGCGTGCCCGAGGTCATCGGCCTGGAAGAGGCTACCTTCGACCCACTCGACGCCCTGGACCTGGCCGCAAAAATGCGCCAGGCCCTTGAGGACGAGGCGTTCCGCGAGCGTCTGGCAGCCCATGGTCTGCAACGCGCCGAGGCGTTTTCGTGGGACCTGACCGGCAAGGCCGCGGTACAGGCTTTCGAACACGCCTTGGTGCACAGCCAGGCCGACAAGCCAGCGCCGGTCCCCCCTGCAAATGACGCCCTCCAGGCGCTGATCGATGACCTGGCTGTACGAGGGCTGCTGCAGGCCGACGCGGTGGATATCCCGCGGTTGGCCAAGGCCATCGACTACTCGCTGCAGGGGCCCGCAGGCAAACCCCAGCTGTTTGTGGATATCTCCGAGCTGAGCAAGCACGACGGCAAGAGCGGTATCCAGCGGGTGGTGCGCAGTATCCTGCTGGAGTGGCTGAGCAACCCGCCTGCGGCTTACGACATCCGCCCTGTGTATACCCTGGCGGGTGAGCCATTCTACCGCCATGCCTCACGCTTTACGGCCAAGTTCCTGGGCCAAGCGTTCGAGCATATCGAGGACGAGGCCATCAGCTACAGGGCAGGGGATGTGTACCTGTGCCTGGACTTGCTCATGGACGTATTGCCCCACAAGCGCAGCTACCTCGATACGTTGCGTAGCCATGGCGTGAACATTTTCTTTGTCGTCTACGACCTATTGATCCTGCAGTTGCCCCATTGCTTTGTTGAAAGCCTGCAAGCTCACTACCGCACGTGGATTCATGCCGTTGCCCAATACGATGGTGCGCTGTGTATCTCACACGCCGTAGCCGACGAGCTACGCGATTGGCTGGCCGAAAACAACATGGCCGGGGAACGCCCATTCCGTATCGGGGCGTTCCACCTAGGGGCGGACATTGACCAGTCCATGCCCTCCACGGGGGTTCCGCAAGACCCTGCCAAACGCCTGGAAGCACTGGCAGCCAACCCCAACTTCCTTATGGTCGGCACGCTCGAACCACGCAAGGGGCACGCGCAAGCGCTTGAAGCATTCGAGCGGCTATGGGCTGCCGGCGTGCAGGCAAACCTGGTGATCGTTGGCAAGCACGGTTGGCTGGTCGACGAGCTGGCTGCCAAGCTGAACAACCATCCCGAGGCTGGCAAGCGGCTGCTCTGGCTGGAAGGGGCTAGCGACGAATACCTCGAATATCTGTATAACAACTGCGATTGTTTGGTAGCGGCCTCGTATGGCGAAGGGTTTGGCCTGCCATTGATCGAAGCTGCGCAATACCAACTGCCCATCATTGCGCGCGACATTCCGGTGTTCCGCGAGGTGGCAGGTGAGCACGCGTGGTTCTTCAAGGGGGGGGACGCCCAGGCAGTTGCCGACAGCATCGGTGAATGGCTGAAACTGCATGCCGAGGGCCGCCATCCGCAGTCCAGCCGGATGCCTTGGCTCACCTGGAAGGCCAGTGCACAGCAATTGATTGGCGAAATCGACAAGTACAAGTTCTGATGAACCAGCTACGACACATCAAAAATCTTGGGATGTAGGGAAATGCGTTTGAAGTTAGATTCAACGGGGAGAGCCGGTTTCGCGGTTGCGTTGGCGATTGGGGTGTTCTTTGTCTTGCGGCACTTTCCAGCTGGGTTTGTGGCGGGAACGTCATCCTACTGGCAGGTAGAGGTCAATGACGTCACCCAATACTTTGCCGGGTTCAATGCCTTTTTCAAGGCGCCTTTCAGTTACCCGCTACTGGCGTTTGACAGCATCAACTACCCACAAGGGACTCGTGCCACATTTGTCGATGTGATTCCGCTGTACGCGTTGCTATTGAAGGTGTTCGTGCCGTCCAGCTTTGCACCGTTCAATCCCTTTGGTGTCTGGGTGGCGCTTTCGTTCATAGGGCAGGCCATTTGCGCTTGGTGGCTATTGCGCGAGCTGAAGGTTCGCTCGTGGATGGCATTGCTGGCGCTCGTCGTCTGCCTGCTGAGCTTTCCGGCGTTAACCACTCGGCTTGGGCATATTTCACTGATGTCGCACTGGATCATCCTCTGCGCCTTGGCCCTTTACATCCGCAGTCGCCGTACCGATACACCGGAGCTACTGGGCTGGACGCTGTTGCTGGTGACATCGTTCTATATCAACATTTATCTCTGCGTAATGGCGAGCGCGATCTACGTTGTGGGTCTGCTTCACCAACCTTCCTGGTTCCATCCTCGCGCGCTGGCCCGTACGGCGACACCATTTGTGTTGATCGGTATCAGCCTGTTCATCATGATTTTCCCAATGGAGAAGGGGGAAGTGGCGCCTGAAGGTGGCTTTGGCGTGTTCTCCATGAACCTGCTGTCGCCGTTCTACGGTGGCAAGTACTTGAAGTTCCCCTCACCAGAAATGCCAGGACAGTACGAAGGCTTTAACTACCTTGGCCTTGGCGTACTGCTGGCATTTACACTGGCATGGGTGCTGAACAAACGCGCGCCTGAAAGCCGTTTCGCGAAGCACCGGGCCTTGACTTGGCTAATGGTGCTGCTCACTGTGTATGCACTCTCGGACACCATCTACTACGGCGTTCATGAGGTGGTATCGATTCATTACCCATCTTTCATGGACCCGATTACCACGCAGTTCCGCGCGTCTGGACGGTTCTTCTGGCCGGTCGGTTACTGTGTCGTCCTGTTTGCAATTGCCTGCCTTTACCGGTGCTTGGGGCGCAAAGCTTTCACAGCCTGCATGCTCGTACTCATCGGCTTGCAAATAGCGGATTTGTCAAACCTGAGACGCCGCCTGATCGATACCGCCAAGAGCCCAGCTGATATCGTGATGAGTCACGCGGCGTGGAACAAGCAGCTGACCGCCGACACACAGTACCTCTATTTCTTCCCTAAATTCCGTTGTGGTCGGGGCGACCAGGTGCTGCATTCGCTGATGCCGACCATGCGCTATGCCGCGGTCCATAACCTGAAGATCAATACCGGCTACGTGGCGCGTGCTATGTCTAACTGTTCGACAGAAAGCACCCAGGCCGAGATTGCTAACTCACGAATAGCCAGCTCTCTGTATGTGTTCAACAGGGGCGACTATCCCGAGGTTGCGCAAGTCAAAGCGTTGTTCCCGGCTGACCGCCAACCCACGTGTACCGAAGTGGATTTTGCCCACGTCTGCCGCCTACAGCCAACAGGGAGTGACGCTCAATGACCGATGTACCCAAACGCAAAATTTCCCTGGTCTCTCCGTTTTACAACGAAGAAAAGGGTGTGCAGGCGTTCTTCGCCAGGATCAACGAAGTGTTCGCGCCCCTGGCTGAACGCTATGATTTGGAAGTCATTGGTATCAATGACGGCAGTCGAGACGGTACTTTCGACGAACTGGTCAAGGCCAATGCAGTTAACGCGTATCTTACTGTTGTCGACCTCTCGCGCAATTTTGGTAAAGAGGCAGCGATTTCCGCAGGCTTGGATTTCGCCACAGGCGACGCCGTGATCCCAATTGACTCCGACCTACAGCACCCACCAGAAGTCATACTCGACCTTATCGAAAAATGGGAAGGCGGTGCTGAGGTGGTCTTGGCCAAGCGGGTGGATCGCGATACCGATCACGCGTTGCAGAAACTCACCGCCAACTGGTTTTACCGGGTCCACAACCAGATTTCCGACATCGACATTCCGGCCGATGTCGGCGACTTCCGCCTCATGGACCGCAAGGTTGTCGAGGCATTGAAAACCCTCCCCGAAACCCGACGCTTTATGAAAGGCCTGTTCGCCTGGGTTGGCTTCCGTACCGAGATGGTGGAGTACAAGGTCGCACCACGCGAGCACGGTACGTCTAGCTTCAACACCTGGAAGTTGTGGAACTTCGCAATTGAGGGTATCACCAGCTTCAGCAGTGCGCCTTTGCGCGTTTGGACCTATTTGGGTTGTGCAGTGTCGGCCCTGGCGTTCCTGTATGCCACGTTCCTGCTGATAAAGACCGTGTTCTTCGGCGTGGATACCCCAGGTTATGCCTCAATAATGATCACTATCCTGTTTGCCAGTGGCGTTCAGTTGATTGGTATTGGTGTGCTCGGTGAATACGTCGGCAGGATTTTTGCTGAATCGAAGAAGCGCCCCGTGTATATCGTGCGCGATGTGATCAAGTGATCAGGCTAATCCCCCAGCGTTACCACGAGTTCATCCGCTTTGGGCTAGTGGGCGTAACCAATACAGCCGTACATGCCGGTATCGTGGTACTGCTGATGGAGGTGTTCGCCCCACCGGCACCCGTGGCCAATGGGGTGGCATTCCTGTTTGCTAACGTAATGTCCTACATGCTCAACAGTCGTTTTACCTTCCGGATGCCGGTCAGCTTCCTAGGTTACCGGCGCTTCTTGTTGGTTTCCCTGGTTTCGCTTGCGCTTACCCTCGCGATCACCTCACTGGTTGAATTTCTTGGCTGGCATTACGCGGTGGGTTTGATGATGGTGATTTTCGTGGTGCCGGTGCTGAACTATGTGGTCATGAAACTCTGGGCATTTACCCCAGCTCGGTAGTGATGCAGCGTGGCGTAAGTGATTACTCCCTGCGTTAGAAGCCTGCGGACACACTTATGACGCTGGTGCAGGGACCCTCGACTGCGCCTTGTTCGGTAGGCGGCGTTTGGCCCTTGAGTGTACCTCAAGGGCCTTTTCGTTACGGGAGCGTTTTTGGGTTAGCAGCGGCTAGGGCTGCGGCAGGCACGGCCTTCTTCGCAAACAGTCGCTTGCCAAGGTGCATCGTCGGCACTTCCATAAAACGGTGTAGTAAGTAGGCCAGCCCTAGCACGAAAAGCAGTGTGAGTAACCCCGAGATGGGGAACGACAAGCCCTGATCCATCAGAATTCGGATTGAAAGATAGCCGATGATCGAATGCAGCACGTAGATCGAGTAGCTGATATTGGCAATGAAATCCAAGGGTGCGATAGGCCTGAAGTAGCCGCGTAGCAGGTAACTGATGGTGAAGACCACAAAGCCGTAAACGTAGTTTTGCGGCACGCTGGGTATTTGCTCCAGCCACACCGTATGGGGCCAGCAAAGCAAGAACAGGATCATCAGGATCCCGATGTAATTCGCCGTCTGGCGAGTTGTATACGTCCCGGTGTAGTGATGATAGAAGCCCGTGCCGATGAACATAAAAATTACACACATGAGCTCGGTCTTGAGCGACTCAATCAACGCCATCGAAACCTGCGTGCCACCAAACAATGCAGCAGAGGCTTCGCTCATGCCCAGCGCAGCCGCTGCGAAGAGGAAGATTGGGTAGGCATTGCCGGTCTTGATTGAGCGATACATCAAGGCGGCGATTATGTAGAACTTGATTTCGATGGACAGCGTCCAGTTGACCAAGTCAATGGTGGGTTGCTGCACGTTACCCTGGATCAGCATCAAGTTGGCCAGCAAGCGGTCAAGCGGCATCGAGAAGGGCTGGCCCCAGTAGCGGCTGGACAGGTAGACCAAACCCAGCATTATCAGAGAGCCAACAATGTAGGTGGGGTAGATGCGCAGGAACCGCGCGACCAGAAACTGCCCAGGCGCCAGGCGGTTCAGTGAAAACGGAATAACGAAGCCGCTGATCAGGAAAAAAACCGAAACCCCGAACGGTCCATAATTGAAGGTGGGGATGGTCAGCCAATTGATCATGCTGGAGGATGGCCCCTCTACGACAGGGGCGTGAATGTAGGACGCTACCGTGTCTCTGGCGAACCAATAGATACCGCACCAGTGGACGATAATGACGGCGATGATCGCCAAACCACGTAGCTGGTTGGCAAACAGGGCCCTGTCTGTAGCTTGCTGCATGAGTGTTCTCCTGAAAGTGGCGGCATTGTAGCGAGAAGGCCACCCCAGGAAAAGCAATGGGCCGGGCCCTTGAGCCGGAGGGGAGGATAGTGCAGTTTTTGATTTCCGAACAGATTTCTGACTGAGCGGCCTAACGCCGGCTCATGGACGGGTATGCAAAGAAAGCCAACGCAAATAGTGTCTTCGGAACGACTGAGTAGGTAAATATTCTGAATGTCTGATAGGGCTTTTCCTTATCATCTTGAGGGAGGTTCTGAAAGCGAGCTATTGATCTGTATGGCGTATACCAGGCTAGAAAAACTACTCAGACCGAACCGCAATGGCCAAATAAAATATCGGCAGTTGGAGAATTGAAGGCTGTGAAGGTAAATGGCTGACGCTGGTGCGTTTTCGAAGAGGCGATTATGGTAAAGGCAGGGCAGCATGCACCCTGCCCATTCAACTGCGCGCTCAATTCGCCATGCCAGCCTCGGCATCATCCATCAGCGTCTTGGCCAGCGCACCCAAGTAATACGCTGCCCAGACCAGCTTGGGGTTTTCATCTACCAAGCCACTGATGGTGAGTTCCTGAGCGTAACCCATCAGTTCCGATGCTTGCGCCCGGGCATGCTCGCAAGGTATGCCCGGTTCGATACAGAACAGCGGTTGGGTCTGCTGCTCGCCTTGGTATAACTTGGTTTTGCCGACGGTGAAGCCGTTACTCTGAGTAGTCACTGTACAAGCCCCCCATGATCATTTTGCGCCTTCCAGCGGGCGTGGGCTTGCCCGTGAAGGACGCGCCCACCCAGCACACGCCTGTGCGTCAGTGCAAGGCCCCAGCTCCGTCTGGCATCTGAACCTGTATCAGCGCCGACTCCAGCAGAGCCCGCAGTGCCTCTAATTCATGCATGGACGCCATCATCAGAATCGATGCCGGTGACTTGGGCTGTTGTAGCAGTGCCTGATGGGCGACGGTTGCTGCGCAGAGCGCGTAGTCCGTGGCTTGGATCAGGGTGTCTTCCAGGGAGAGGATTTGATGGGGTGGGTCGGGGACGATCTTTAGCATGTGCAACCTCTGTCGATGAGGCCGACACCTATTGCTGTCAAACAAGTGGGTGGCAGCTGTGCATGGGTTGACAGACCGGTCGACAGAGGTAACAACCCGGCGCACGCGAACGTGCCCCACGCACAGCCACCATAGTGGTGACTGTAGTGGTCTACTAACCTCGGACACCATTTTAGGCGAGAATGCTCGCCATACAGAGGTGTTCGATGAGCAGACAACGACGTACCTTCACCCCGACTTTCAAGCGTGAGGCTGCCAGCCTGGTGCTCGACCAAGGCTACAGTTGTCCCGAGGCCGCCAGATCTATTGATGTAGGTGAGAGCTTATTGCGCCGGTGGGTTACCCAGTTGCAGCTGGAGCGCGGGGGCGTTACGCCCACTGCCAAGGCGCTCAGGCCGGAGCAGCAGACTATTCAGGAGTTTCAGGCCCGTATCAACCGGCTGGCGCTTGAGATGAAAGTATTGAAGGAGGCTACTGCGCTCTTGATGGCCGAGGAACACGGGCGCAGTCGTTGAAGTCGATTCGGCAGTTGGCAAAACACTACCCTGTTCAACTGTTGTGTTCAGTCTTCAAGCTACCCCGGTCTTGTTATCACGCCCACCTGGCCCGGCGGCGTCATATCGATATCCGTCGAATGAATCTACGCAGTCGTGTCAACGAGCTGTTCAACCAAAGTCGTGGCTCAGCGGGCAGTTGCACTCTGGTTGCCACGCTGCGGGATGAAGGCGTTAACGTCGGGCGTTTCAGAGTCAGAAGATTGATGAAGGAACAAGGACTAATCAGCAAACAGCCCGGTTCCCATGCGTACAAGAAGGCCACGGTCGAGCGCCCCGACATTCCCAATGTGCTTGATCGCAAGTTCACCGTGGCTGCGCCAAACAAGGTCTGGTGTGGCGACATCACGTATATCTGGGCAGAGGGGCGATGGAGCTATCTGGCGGTGGTCTTGGACTTGTACAGCCGTAGAGTGGTGGGTTGGGCGATGTCCGCCAAGCCTGATGCGGAACTGGTCGTCAAAGCGCTCGACAGGGCTTACGAGATGCGTGGCAGACCACAAGGCGTGCTGTTTCACAGCGACCAGGGCAGCCAATATGGCAGCCGTAGTTTCCGCCAGCGGCTCTGGCGCTATCGGATGACCCAGAGCATGAGCCGAAGGGGAAACTGTTACGACAATTCGCCCATGGAGCGGCTGTTTCGTAGCCTGAAAACGGAGTGGGTGCCGACAGTGGGTTACATGACGACAGCGTTGGCCGAGCAGGACATCGGCCGTTACCTCATGCAGCGGTACAACTGGATAAGGCCGCATCAGCACAACGGCTTCATACTGCCGGCGGTTGCGGAAGAAAAACTCAATTCTGTGTCCGGGAATTGTTGACCACTACACAGCAAGTAACGTCAGCGCAACATCATCGACCGCATGTTCGGCTGGCTGATAGAGAACCGCCGTGTGATAACGCACTTCAACAGGGTTGCAAAAAGCTGCGCTCCTGGGGTTTTCCTGACGTGTCCATGCGGTGTTTGCGACAGATTCTCTCACACAGAGCCTAGGATAGGAGCTTCCAATGTGGTTTTTTTATCATGAACGCACTAACATCAAAAAGCCATTAATCCGGTATAATTGCCAGGCCTTGAACCGTTAGCGTTCGACTCCATGGATGACCTCTGATGAACTCTACTGCAGACACCATTGCTCCTAACCTGACTTCCTTGAAAATTCCGAAAATAGTTGACCTATCTTTGGGAGAATCCGGACTTACGATAGCCGCAATCGCTTCGGACGACCTATCTGGCATCAAAAACGTACAAGTATGGTTTGACAGGAACTTCACCTATTCCTACACTATCAATGACAGTCAAAAATACTCTTCAAACCTATTGCTCAACCAAGGATTGGATGATTCGTGGCTAGATGGCTCATCCGCACAAACATGGTTTATTGCGGCAACCAACCCTTCCGGTGTTTATAATATAACCAATGTTGTCGTAGAGGACTTGCAGGGCAATACTCACCTTTACTCTAAAGATGAGCTAGATGAAATAGGGGTTAATACCAGTATTTCCTTCGTAAATTCAACGCCCGACACTACGGCACCAAAAATTACTTCCCTTAATATACCAACTACTGTCGACCTTGCATCGGGTATGGGTGATCTGACCATCAACGCGCTGGTAACAGACGACCTGTCAGGCATCAAGAACATACAATTTTGGTTCGATAAAAATTTCACATACTACTATACGAACAGCGACGGCCAAAAATACTCTTCAAACTTGTTGCTCAACCAAGGGCTCGATGATTCATGGCTAGATGGATCATCATCTGAAACATGGAAAATTGCGGGGACCAACTCCTCTGGAGTCTATAATATAACTAATGTTGCAGTAGAAGACCTACAGGGTAACACTCGTATCTACACTTCCAATGAATTATCTGAGATGGGGGTCAACACCAGTATTCTCTTCAAGAACTCAACTCCAGACGTCACACCCCCAGCACTTTTATCACTTGCCATACCAACTGCGATCGAACTTTCTGCTAGCACGGCCGGACTATCCATTGACGCATTTATAACGGATGACCAGTCAGGAGTCAAAAATATCCAGATCTGGTTCGATAAAGACTTCACATACTCTTATACGAGCAGCGACAGCCAAAAATACTCTTCAAACGTATTGCTCAACCAAGGACTCAACGATTCATGGTCAGATGGATCATCCTCGGAAACCTGGTTTATTGCGGCAACCAACCCGTCCGGTGTTTATAACGTAAACCGAGTTATTGTTGAGGACTTGCAGGGCAATACCCGCACATACTCCCATAGTGAATTAGGCACAATGGGCGTGAATACTAGTATTAGTTTTTTTGCCAACAAGTCAACACTAACTTCTGGTAACGATAACTACAGTGGAACTAGCTACCCTGACTGGGTATTAGGGATGGACGGAAATGACATAATAAATGGATTGGACGGGGACGATTTGCTTGATGGTGGCGAAGGCAATGACATTCTTAACGGTGGAGCCGGCGCAGATACAATGATCGGAGGCTCGGGCGACGATACATATTACGTAGATAGCGGGAAGGATATAATCATAGAATACGCCAACGGCGGTATTGATACAGTGATATCCAGCGTCAGCCGCACCTTGGGCAGTTATCAAGAAAACCTTATTCTATCTGGAATCGCAAGTCTCAATGGTACGGGCAATAGTCTGGATAATACGTTGACAGGTAATAGCGCAGACAACGTGCTCAACGGCGGTGCAGGTGCTGACACCATGATCGGTGGCTTGGGCAACGATACTTATCACGTCGATAGCGGTAAAGACGTGATCATCGAAGCGGCCAATGGTGGTATTGATACTGTGATTTCCAGTGGCAGTCGCACTCTAGGCAACCACTTGGAAAACCTTATCCTTTCCGGAAAAGCAGCTATCAATGGCACAGGCAACAGCCTAGACAACATGTTGATGGGCAATAGCGCAGACAATGTGCTCAACGGTGGCGGAGGCGCTGATACCATGGTAGGCGGAATGGGCAACGATACTTATTACGTCGATAGCGCTAAAGACGTGATCATCGAAGCTGTAGATGGTGGTATTGATACCGTTATTTCCAGTGGTAGTCGAACGCTGGGCGATAACTTGGAAAAGCTCGTTCTGTCTGGAGTCGCAGCCATTAATGGCACAGGCAACAGCCTGAATAACACATTGACAGGTAATAGCGCAGATAACGTGCTCAACGGCGGTGCAGGCGCTGACACCATGATCGGTGGCTTGGGCAACGATACTTATTACGTGGATAGCGGTAAAGACGTGATTATTGAAGCCGCCAATGGTGGTATTGATACCGTTATTTCAAGTGGTAATCGTACTCTAGGTGACAACTTGGAGAAACTTATTTTATCTGGAGCCACAGCTATTAATGGGACTGGCAATAGCTTAGATAACACACTAATCGGTAATAGTGCCGACAACGAGCTGAATGGTGGCGCCGGTGCAGATATACTACTGGGAGGTGCTGGCAATGATCGTTTGATCGGCGGATTAGGTCAAGATATCCTCACCGGCGGCTCAGGAGGAGATATCTTTGATTTTAATGACCTCAATGAGACAGGACTGACCACTTCGACGTGGGATATCATAACAGACTTCGAGCGCGGCATCGACAAGATAGATCTATCCACACTGGACGCCAACACAGCCACGAGCACAAATGACGCGTTCAATATAATTATCGGCAGGGATGATAACTTTACACTGGCCGGTCAATTAAAATTCTCGAACGGCATACTTTACGGAAACACCAATTCAGACAGCTCCCCAGAATTTGCCATTAAAATTCTCGGAATTTCAGAAATATCGTATTCTGATTTTATTCTCTAAGGGGTTAGTTGCTTTAATGGCCAGGATTAGCCGACGGAAAAATAGGCACTAAGAGACATACGCGCCCAGCGGCAGGAAGTACCTGCCGCTTCGCCTAGGCGCTATAAAAAAATTGATCTCGCGAACATCGTATGGACAAGCCAATGAAACCAAGGCGGTGCAGCCTTTTGCGAGCTTGCCGAAACGCGCACCCGCCGGCTCCCTTACAGCCAGCATGCATTTTTTCGCAAATGTTGCGCTGCCGCCTCGTAGTCCGATGAAACAATCCCGGTAAGCCAGGCTCGTAGCCCTTGTCGGCTATCAACCACTTGCAGCTTTTACGCGGACGGCCACGAGTGGTGTTTGTTGTGACGAAGCTGGCATTCTCTGAACTTTGTTCTTTGAAATTCACCGAGTCGAGTCGGATTGTGCGAAAATGACCTCGATACACACATATTCCATCAGTGCGCTAAAGTCAGTTGAGTGGGCTATGGCTGAAATATACATACCCGTATCCACTGACCAAAGCGACTGTCTGAAAGCGCTCAAGATAAATACAGATCTTTGAACTGTCGTATTACATTGTTAACCGCCTCAGCCCTTACATGAATGCCATCCTCCAAGAATGTTTTGGAGCGTTCGGAGTTCATGATTATTTCGTAACTAGGGAAATAGTCGACGTGAGCATATTTTTCTGAAATTGCGGAAGCGATGACCCTTAAAGTGGATTTGGAGAGTTGGTTTGCCGTCACAATATCCTTGTTTGAGAAAGTGGCGCTCAGTGGGACTGGCGATACTGTCAAGATCACCTTGCAGTCTGGCGCTAGTTCGTGGACTCGATTGATTGCACTGTCGACCAATTCGTATGATTTGGCGTAATCAAGTAGCTCAAATTCGAATTCTTCAATCGTTCGTCGCAAGGAGACGTGCGAGGGCGTACGATTGATATACGTTTGGGATGTGATGTGATACCAAGATTCGTTATAACCTAATGTGATTATTAATGCATCCGATTCTGAAAGCTTTTTGTACATTGTAACCAGACTGTCACGGATGTTACGAACAGTTTGAAGGTCTAACGGCTTCAAGCCAGACGTCAGTAAATCAATAGATTTTTCATCGCTGCCCACAATTGCAGAATATGGGTTTTCAGTGGTGGCGAGTTTCACAGCTTCAAGGATCGCCCCCGGTGTATATACGTTCTGGTAGCCCGAACGAGATTCTCCACCTATTTCGAAATAGTCGCCAGGTAATTTGTCAATCGTGCTCAAAACGTTAATGCCGGCTGCTCGCAGGGAGTTTTCGACATTTCTAGCGAAACAGGATCCAATCGTGAAATATTTTCCTGATAGGGGCAGTTTGAATTTCGGTTTATGAGGAACGATCGGATAGTCGGCTCGATCACTCGCCCATTGTGGCATTAGACGGTGATGGTTAGCCTTAGCCATGTCAAATGCTTTTTGTCCGCTGAACTTCATGGAATCGTCTCCCTGCTCCAATTTAATGCTTAGACTATGCTTGCACTGCTGTTGGGTGATTATGTAATGGGCAGTGGGCAGGCCTTTCGAGACCGCCTCAGACCGCATCCCCGCACCATTAGGTTTGCGACCTGCCCTCAATGAAAGGGCGTGATAACACCCCCTAGCGCTTAGTCGAAAATTTCAGCATTGACCAGTCTGACGCCCTGCTGATCCTTCACTGATAGAGAAGGCTGTGTGCCAATGGGCCAGTTGATACCGATTTCAGGATCATTCCAAGCAATACAGCGCTCGCTTTCGGTTGCATAGAACGCCGTAGTTTTATATAGAAATTCAGCTGTTTCGCTGAGGGTCAAAAAACCATGGGCAAAACCAGGCGGTATCCACAACTGGTTTTTATTATCTGCAGATAAAATGGCACCCACCCATTTGCCGAATGTGGGAGAAGAGCGGCGGATATCCACTGCTACATCAAATACTTCCCCCTGCACAACCCGCACCAGCTTGCCTTGTGCATGTGGTGGTAATTGGTAGTGCAAGCCACGCAGGACGCCTTTCACTGAGCGTGAGTGGTTATCTTGGACAAAATTCGCTTCCAGTCCTGTTACCTCATTGAAGATGCGTTCGTTGAAACTTTCGTAGAAGAAGCCGCGCTCATCACCGAACACCTTTGGCGTGAATAGAAATACTTCAGGAATTGCCAATGGAACTGTGTTCATCAGAAAGCCTTCTCTTTAATCAGATCCCGCAGGTAACGTCCGTAGCCATTTTTAAGCAAGGGCTCGGCTAGACGCTCAAGCTCTTCAGCGTTGATCCAGCCGGCGCGGTAGCATATTTCTTCAGGACAGGCGATCTTTAGACCTTGCCGACGCTCCATTGTGGCGATGTACTGACTAGCGTCAAGCAAGCTATCATGTGTACCAGTGTCTAGCCATGCATAACCACGGCCCATAATCTCTACATGCAGTTGCTCCTGTTGCAGGTAAAGATTATTGATGTCGGTAATCTCCAGTTCTCCGCGCGTAGACGGCTTGAGGTCACGTGCCAGGCCGACGACTTGATTATCGTAAAAGTACAAGCCTGTTACGGCATAGCTGGATTTTGGAACTTTCGGTTTCTCTTCCAGAGACAGTACGCGCCCGCTCGATTCGAATTCCGCAACACCGTAGCGCTCCGGATCTTGCACATGATAGGCAAACACCGATGCACCAGCTTCGCGCTCATTTGCATTAAGCAAAAGAGACTGAAAATCGTGACCATAGAATATGTTGTCACCCAGCACCAGTGCAGATGAGTCGCTGCCTATGAAGTCAGCGCCGATGGTGAACGCTTGGGCCAGCCCATCAGGCGTTGGTTGTACCGCATAAGTCAGGTTTATACCCCACTGACCCCCGTCCCCCAAAAGTTGCGCGAAGCGTGGGGTGTCTTGTGGTGTCGAGATGATCAGTATGTCGCGGATCCCTGCCAGTAACAGTGTGCAGAGCGGATAATAGATCATAGGTTTGTCGTACACCGGCAACAACTGTTTTGAAACAGACAGTGTTGCAGGATGCAGTCTTGTGCCGGAGCCGCCGGCCAGAATAATGCCTTTACGAGCCATGTGAGTACCTATTACTGAATTTCGTCCAACATCCGCTGCACGCCCTGTTGCCAAAATGGCATTTTTAGTGCGAATGTGCTCTCGAGTTTATTTAATGCCAATCGCGAATTGCGAGGCCGTGGCGCAGGTAACGGGTAGTCCTCAGTGTTGATTGCCCCAACCTCTTCGGCATTGACCTGTAATGGAATTCCCTGACGACTTGCCTGAGCTAAAACGTATTGAGCGAACCCATACCAGCTGGTCTCACCGGCGGCGCTCAAGTGGTAAACGCCGGCCAGCTTGGCAGAGTCAGCCGTGCAAGCAATATGCTGGAGAATATGAGCTGTGACGTCTGCAATAAGTTCAGCGCCAGTGGGCGCACCGACCTGATCCGCAACCACGTTGAGCTCAGTACGTTCGCGTGCTAAGCGGAGCATGGTCTTTGCGAAATTATTACCGCGAGCAGCGTACACCCAGCTCGTCCGCAATATAACAGCTCGGCTAGCGCTCGCTTGGATGGCACGCTCTCCTTCAAGCTTGCTGCGGCCGTAGGCTGATAGCGGATTTGTATCCGCATCCTCCTCCCAACGGCCTTGACCGCTGCCGTCAAATACGTAATCAGTAGAGTAATGTACGAACCAGGCACCTATTGCTGAAGCCTCTCGAGCTAACAAGCCAGGCGCCTCTGAATTGATCAGATTAGCAAGTGATTGCTCACTCTCGGCTCTATCAACGGCGGTATAGGCTGCAGCATTGACAATGACGTCTGGTTTGACCGTTCGTACCGTGGCAGCCAGTCCTGCCAGGTCTGTCAGGTCGCCACACAGGCCATCTCCACCCCTGCGATCCAGAGCGATAAGCTCGCCCAGCGGGGCGAGAGCGCGTTGAAGTTCCCAACCTACTTGGCCGTTCTTACCCAGCAGTAAAATTCTCACGCTCTAATGTTCTCGTATTGTTGCGCCATCCAATCACGGTAACTGCCATCCATGACACCCTTAACCCACTCCTGGTTGGCCAAGTACCAAGCCACCGTCTTCCGGATGCCAGTTTCGAATGTTTCTGCAGGTTTCCAACCCAGTTCGCGCTCAATTTTTCGCGCGTCTATGGCGTAACGGCGATCATGACCAGGTCTATCGGTAACGTAAGTGATCAGTTCGGCATAATGCTCAACGGGCTTCCCTGTCTGTTCATTTACAACCATTCGATCGGCAGAAGGGGCCATTTCATCCAACAGAGTGCAGACCGTGCGCACGATGTCGATGTTGGCTTTTTCATTCCAGCCGCCAACATTGTATGTTTCACCAAAGGTGCCAGCTTCCAATACTCGGCGAATACCCGAGCAGTGGTCTTCCACATATAACCAGTCACGAATCTGCTGCCCGTCGCCGTATACCGGGAGGGACTTTCCAGCTAATGCGTTGACAATCATCAACGGAATCAGCTTCTCCGGGAAGTGGAACGGACCATAGTTATTCGAGCAGTTGGTGGTAAGAACCGGCATTCCGTAAGTATGAAAATAAGAACGCACCAGATGATCGCTTGCCGCTTTACTAGCAGAGTAAGGGCTATTAGGAGCGTAAGATGTGGTTTCAGTGAAAGCTGGGTCGTTAAGCCCCAGGGTGCCATAAACCTCGTCTGTGGAGACATGAAGAAATCGGAAGGACTCCTTTTCTGCACCCTGCAGACCATTCCAGTGTGCTCGAGCCGCCTCAAGCAAGCGGAAGGTGCCCACTACATTGGTTTCCACGAATGCTTCCGGCCCCGTAATGGAGCGATCCACGTGAGACTCGGCGGCGAAATGAACCACGGCACGAGGGCGATGTTCAGCGAACAGGCTGGCCAGCAAAGCCTCGTCGCAAATATTACCCTTGATGAAACGATGCTTGTCGTTCCCTTCTAGTGCGCTCAGATTGGTCAGATTACCAGCGTAGGTTAATGCGTCCAGATTTACGACGGGCTCGTCATTGTGGGCGCACCATTGCAGAACAAAGTTTGAGCCGATGAAGCCAGCTCCGCCAGTCACAAGGATCATATTTTTTCTCACTTAAGAAATCAGATAGCAGCCAAGTAATAGAATCACTGTGAGTCTATTTTGATAGGAATTCTAACTAAGTCCCTATCAAAAGTTAAGCGACAATTATCGCTTAAATTAAACTTTGTATAGTATAGGTAACCCGTACGTCCTATTGTGCCGAAATTTTCATCATTGGATTCACTGTCAATGATGGAGGGATAAGCGCCCGCCGCTTGCGGAACTTCGCAGTGAGTATCCCCTTTCAGTGTAAC
This sequence comes from Pseudomonas sp. NBRC 111119, assembly GCF_001320125.1. Lineage (NCBI taxonomy): Bacteria > Pseudomonadati > Pseudomonadota > Gammaproteobacteria > Pseudomonadales > Pseudomonadaceae > Pseudomonas > Pseudomonas sp. NBRC 111119. The sequence goes on along the minus strand of NZ_BCAV01000040.1, from coordinate 4,771 downwards.
AATTTCTTGAGGCTTACTCCAAGTTTTGAGATCTTTAGACCAGGAATAAGCAAATGTCACATCGGTTCTAGCTACCAAGCCTGCAGACTTTCTGGTCTTCTCAAAAGTAGCAATATAGCCCTGGCTTGAAGAGTGCCAAAGCAAACTACGCACCTTGAAAGGAAGTGTGGGGAGCGTCCGGCATGTGTATCCGTTACTGTTCAATGACAATTTGTTGCGTAGTGGGTCTCTGAAAGAGGTTCCGTTCCATGCTCGCCACGAACCAGCCGCAGATAGATCATCAGTCCTCACGAGACAGTTTCCTTGCTCCTGGTTTTTATAAGCTGCAGTATTAAATAGTGAGTAGTAGTAATTGTCTATTTTTACAATGTTAGAAGTGGTTAAGAAGCCAATATTACCTGGTTGAGTAGGTAGAAATTTTTGCGGAGAATTGGCGACTATGTGTTCCGGGGGAGGAGAGGTGTGGAACGTTTTGCCTCCATCATTGGAATGTGCCAAGACTATTGCACTCATCCAGCAGTCATGGCTGGTTTGGGCTTTGACTTTACAGTTGTTGAACCACTTTCCATGGTAGTCGGAGCTCGCTAGGCTATAGATATCTCGACCATTGTTAGTGCTGTAAAAAGTCTGTAACCAGATCCGCGCGTCGTATTGATCTGGATTATCACTGAAAGCAGCTGAGAACTGATTTTTGCATGCAGGCTTTACTTGATCGATAGAGGTTCCGATTAAGGGGACGTTCTTGTAGTGGGTTGCATAGATATAAACCTGTCCGGTGTTAGATCTAAATGCGCGCGCGGGCGAATCGGGGGTGTTTTCTTCGAAGCAGCGATCATTACGCCAACTGAAAACCGTTTCAGCAGCATTAGGGTTAGCAGTGATTGTTGGTGTAAACGTATTGCTGGTAGCGGTGAGCGGAAGTGTTACTGCGGCCCAGATTATGTAGCTTTTTTTTAAGCGCATGCATATCTTCCTGCTCAGCTGTTAGTTGAAATCTGTAGTCCTAACATCACATCAATATATTCCTTCATTTATACGCTGGTAAAGGAATCTTTAATGTGACACTCAAACCTGCTTCGAGATCAAATCAAGACACTGGCTTGACGTAGTGGTACACCGTTGTTGCGGAAAAATGTCTGATACTGTTCTGCGATCATCTGTCTGTTCTGATCGAAGGCCGCACCGTCGAACTCTGCCAGATGCGGAAGATCTTCTACTGTTATACCATCTTTCACATCCTCGGCCATGACAAATGGGATTTTGCTTTTTTCACAGAGCTCGCGGATTCGCGAGTCATGTGCAATGCAAAGCCCAGGCACGCCTGCTTGAATGGCCAGCATAACACCATGAATGCGCGCGCCGACGATGAAGTCAAAGCGTCGCAGATACTCCATCCACGCGGGAATGTTATAGAACGAAATAAAGTACTTACGTACCCATTGCTCAAACTGAGCGTCATCCAGATTGAGCTTCAGGTAATTTCTTAATTTTACGATATACTCAGCATTGACAATGTCGAAGTCGTTACGTGAGAGGGCAATCGCCTCATCTGTCGCTTGGACGATATACATTCCATTGGTATCTTCCATCATGCGGACCAGCGAAGCCTCCAGTTTACTGAGGTTTCTCCAATTTGGGTGGCCTGCGGCAATCGCCACCTTCTGGATCTTTTTTTTATATCGCTCCTGAAGCCTGGCGCCGTGATCAACTGCTTTATTTATCAACAGTGACGGACAGCCAAGTGATAAAGCTTTGTCGCCGAATCCATAATGGTCCAACACTCTCAGTGTGTAATCTCCACGCACAGTGATGTTCGGATGGGGCGAAGCAGAACGAGCTACCAGTGCATCGAGCCACGCCAAGGTGCCTTCTGGCAGCTTGGGGATATCATCGTGCCCAACCCCCCCCTGTGCACCTAGCCCGATGGCTATAAAATTGGACTTGAGCTCCTTAAATACAGTCGCTAATCCCCCCATATTCATATGGGGACCAAGCTGGTTGGCGCATGGCATGATTCCGATCTCACCTGCTGAGTTGATGAGATCAGGAGTGGAACTCCAAGGGATTGCTCGTGGTACAGTTCCCATCAAGCGGTTGATGGCGTAATGAAAGGCCAAGTTCCCGGTGTTGTGACCTACTAGGTTGTACAGCTCTTTCGTAGCGATGCTATGAGATGCCGCCACAGATTCGTTCAGGCCGAAAGTAAAGATGTTTGGCATGCTGATCTCCGTTGTGGTTACGCCGAACGCGCTATATCAGTACGCGAGTTCGACGTATTATAACTTGTGCACAGCGACTGAGTGCACTACTTCTTGCTACATGTGTTAAGCCGGCGAAAGCTCGCGCGCAGCGATGAGTTTCGAGTTGGGCTCAGGATTCAAATCCAGTGCAAGATGGTCAGCGGCGCACTGGGCATAGCTGATGGGCTTTTCAATTCCATTGTATAGAGCTTCCCACAGCCCTTCAGCCGTTGCTGCCTCCATCAGTGTATCTGCCAAATCGATAGCATTGCGTGCTTCGAAATGGAGTCCATCCACGCCATGTGTCACTTTTTCGGCCATGCCGCCGATGTTCGCGCATATGACAGGGCGGCCATAGATAAATGCCTCTTGAATCACCATCGGCGAATTTTCCCACCAAATCGATGGCACCAATACCCAGTCAATTTTGGAAAGTCGGCTTTTCAATTGCGACCCTTGATAAGCGCCTGCCCAACGGACGCAACCCTCTGCTATCAGAGGCTGCATCAGATCGTTGATCTTACGCTGGAATTCCTGAGATTGATGCTCAAGGTTAGCGCCGTGGAACTCTACAACTATTTTACTCCGCTGCTTGGGCGTGAGCCTGCTGATCGCTTCCAGTAGCAAGTCCGCACCTTTGAATTCGTTGATCTGACCGAAGAAGCCAAAACGATTACGCTGCGACGTGGATGCTCTCGGCGGTAATGCTTCAGCTTCCTCTTGACCATTTTCGATAACGGTAATGTTTCTGGGGTCAATGCCCCAGGCAATGTAACGCTGCCGTAGGAACTCTGATGGAGATACAAAGTGATCAACGAATTCAAAATGCTCTTTAATAAACATTTCCCGTAGCCAGAACTGCTCACGGCTAAACGATGGTAGGCAGCGATGGCAATCGTCCAGGGATGACTCATAGCACAGCTTTTTACTACCGGCCTTCACCATTTGCCCTTGTTGATGACAGATGGCCATGTACTCATGAAGAGTCACGATGAGTTGCGCGTCAGGTAGTTCTTGTTTAATGATCCGGAAGTATTCCAGGCCAAGATGAAAGTAGTGATGAGCATAGATCTTTGTTGGCTTCAGCGCTGCGATCATTGCACGGAATCCGTGCCAGACGGCATGTGCGTTAGCTGCTTTTATCAAGAAAGAGTTACCCAGTGATTGCTCCCATAGGTACTCATCTTCTCGGCGCAAACTAAAACTGCCGGTGGGTCCATTTCCTCGGTCTACCCGCCCAATAAACCAGGCTTTTTCGACTGCAGAATGTTTTTTGAATGCTTTGAACAAGTTGTATGCAGCAATCTCACCTCCGCCCAAGTTGAAGTCTGGGTGGCCATGCGCCAAAACCAAAATGCGTTCTTTACTCACGACGAATACTCCGAGCCAAACGTGCTCATAACTTGTTCAATTTGTTTGCCCCATTTTTTCGTATGGCGCCACGCGTTAAACCTTACTACGAGTGTCCTGTAAGAAACATCGCCCAGCAAGGTGAATGACTGACGCTCAAGATGGGTGAGCTCTACTGAGGGGAGATAACCGATCTTTAAGCCCTGCGCATGCACTTTCATGCACAAGTCAGAGTCCTCGAAGTCACCGATTAGGTAACCCTCGTCAAGGCCTTCGATTCGCTCATATGTTTCACGTTTGATGGCAACACATGCACCCGTGATAGCTGGTTTCTCGGTGAGCCCCGAGGCTTGATCCAATATTGGATCGAGACCTGCCAGAGGGTGTTTATTTAACCAAACATTCCAGCTTTCCGAGAATACGAACTGCATCCCACAGTGTTGGATGCTGCCGTCCGGAAACAGCAGTCTAGCGCCAATCATCCCATAATCAGGATTGGCTTCTAGGCACTGAGTAAGAGCCTCAACCCAACTAGGGTGGCGTGGGAATACGTCGCTATTAAGGAGTATCAACGTCTCGCCCAGCGAATGCTTGACACCTAGATTATTAGCGCCAGAGAATCCTCTATTGCGATGCCCCCAAATAATCGTGAAGGGCACTTGATAGAGCTTGAAAAGCGATTCGGCTTCGTTCACAAATGCATTGATGAGGGCCGGATCATCAATTACATAAATAATTTCGGCGTGAGTCTTGAAGGCAGGGTCCTTGGCGAAAGCACTCAATTGATGCTCAACGAAATCCCAACGACCGTATAAAGGGATGATAACGCTTGTTTTCACCTCTTCACCTGCTGGCTTTCCGAATTTCCAAGAAGTGATGGGCTGTTCGTTTCGTTGGTTTTCGAGGTTCCTCTCGAATATAAGTGAATTGATCACGTCCCCTTCCCAATCGTTGAGACGGGTGTCAAAATCTTGGGCAGGCGTGGCTAGCGAGAAGGAGAATTTCGCATAGTTTACCGGATCATCAGCAACAACGGACCAGGGATTCAGTGCAATCAACTTGAACTGATCACCGCATTCCTCAATGACGGCGATTCGATCACCCGCCTCTTGTGGGTATGGCCAGTCAGTCACAAATCCTGCGTAGTTGATTTGAGAAGAGAATTCGTTGCTGAAGATTTT
>NZ_BCAV01000039.1:0-56627 GCF_001320125.1 Pseudomonas sp. NBRC 111119 | reverse complement strand
AAGATCAAGATCTACAGCAACATCAACAGCGAGTTGGAATGAATAGAGTGCGGCGTATCTGAGTGGGCGCTGGTTGGGCTCAGCTGAAGTGCGCGAAAGTTTGAATAGGGTGATTTGCGAATTAAGTTAGTCGGGCCCAGGAATACCGGAAATAGCGCAGACCGCATACATCGCTGACACCTGTGCGCAGACAAGGTTGACACATCAGCCCCGAATCACCCCTTGTCCCGGGCATGCGCCGCCAATCGCTCCAGCGCGGCGCGCAACTTCGGGTCTGTGATGCCTTGCGCCGTATCACGCAGGCTCTCGGCCGCGCTGGGCGACAACTCCGTCAGGTTGCTCCCGCGCTTGGCCGGCACCAACGGCGGCTGCACTTTGTACAGGATGCGCCTGAGGTTGCCGAACGCCTCCATGGCCTGCAACGCCGCCACCAGGCGCTTCTGCTGGTAGCGCAGGCGAGTCGCCCAATGGCCATCGGTCACCACCAGCAGCAACGTGCCGTCACGCCACGACGCCACATGGCAGTGCTCGCGCGCAGCCGGCTGCAGTTGGCTTTCCAGCAAACGCTGCAAATGCTCCAGGCGTTCGGCCTGGTTCAACAGCAGGCGCAGCGGGCGCATCTGGCGCAGCAGGGCGGACGGCAGCTGGGCAGAGGAAGGTTTGAAGGCCATGGGGGTACGCATGAGGTTACAAGATCGGCAGTTTAGCACCTCTGTGATCGCTTACGGCCTTTTCGCAGGGCTCCCCGTAATCACTCAGGCGTGTGCTTTCATGATGCAAATCAAGCTTTTGCCACACGCTGCCTGAACGTTTCATCACGGCAAACCTTGAACTCAGGGAAAATGGCCCAATCTAAGACACGCCCCTGCCAAAGCGCTGTGCCAGCATCGTGGAATCCACCACTTTCCTCACCATCGTTTCCGGGTAGAATGCTCGTTCGCATGCGGCCTCAGGGCTGCACGGGCGACTCACGGGGCCGCCCTCCATCCCTACGTGTGGAAGATCCTGCCGATATGTTTGCGCCTTTGTTAAAGAAACTTTTTGGAAGCAAGAACGAGCGTGAAGTCAAACGCATGCTCAAGACGGTGAGTATCGTCAATGCCTTCGAAGAGAAGATGGTGGCCCTCTCCGACGAGCAACTGCGGGGCAAGACCGCAGAGTTCAAGGAGCGCCTGGCCAAAGGCGAGACACTGGACCAACTGCTGCCCGAAGCCTTCGCCGTGGCCCGTGAGGCCGGCAAGCGCGTGATGGGCATGCGCCACTTCGACGTGCAGCTGATCGGCGGCATGACCCTGCACGAGGGCATGATCGCAGAAATGCGCACCGGTGAAGGCAAGACCTTGGTCGGTACCCTGGCCGTCTACCTCAATGCCCTGTCCGGCAAAGGCGTCCACGTGGTCACCGTCAACGACTACCTGGCCCGCCGTGACGCCAACTGGATGCGCCCGCTGTACGAATTCCTCGGCCTCTCGGTCGGTATCGTCTCGGCCTTCCAGCCGCCTGAAGAAAAGCGCGCCGCCTATGCCGCCGACATCACCTACGGCACCAACAACGAATTCGGTTTCGACTACCTGCGCGACAACATGGCGTTCAGCCAGGACGAGAAGTTCCAGCGTGAGCTGAACTTCGCCGTGATCGACGAAGTGGACTCCATCCTCATCGACGAAGCGCGTACCCCGCTGATCATCTCCGGCCAGGCCGAAGACAGCTCAAAGCTGTACATCGAGATCAACCGCCTGATCCCGCGCCTGACCCAGCACATTGAAGAAGTGGAAGGCCAGGTCACCCAGGAAGGCCACTTCTCCATCGACGAGAAGAGCCGCCAGGTCGAGCTGAACGAAGCCGGTCACCAGTTCATCGAAGAAATGCTCACCCAGTCCGGCATGCTGGCCGAGGGCGAGAGCCTGTACTCGGCGCACAACCTGGGGTTGCTGACCCACGTGTACGCCGGCCTGCGTGCGCACAAGCTGTTCCACCGCAACGTCGAGTACATCGTCCAGGACGGCCAGGTCCTGCTGATCGACGAACACACCGGTCGCACCATGCCGGGCCGTCGCTTGTCCGAGGGCCTGCACCAGGCCATCGAGGCCAAGGAAAACCTCAACATCCAGGCAGAGAGCCAGACCCTGGCCTCCACCACCTTCCAGAACTACTTCCGCCTGTACACCAAGCTGTCCGGCATGACCGGTACCGCCGATACCGAGGCGTTCGAGTTCGCGCAAATCTATGCCCTGAACGTGATGGTCATCCCGCCGAACAAGCCGCTGGCGCGTAAGGATCACAATGACCTGGTGTACCTGACCGCAGACGAGAAATACGCCGCGATCATCGCCGACATCAAGGAAAGCATGAAGCTGGGGCGCCCGGTGCTGGTGGGTACTGCCACCATCGAGACCTCCGAGCACATGTCCAACCTTCTGCAGAAGGAAGGCATTGACCACAAGGTGCTCAACGCCAAGTACCACGAGAAGGAAGCCGAGATCATCGCCCAGGCCGGTGCGCCGGGCGCCCTGACCATCGCCACCAACATGGCCGGCCGTGGTACCGACATCCTGCTGGGTGGCAACTGGGAAGCTGAAGTGGCTGCGCTGGACAGCCCCACCGCCGAGCAGATCGCCCAGATCAAGGCCGACTGGCAGAAGCGCCACCAGCAGGTGATCGAGTCGGGTGGCCTGCATGTCATCGCCTCCGAGCGCCATGAATCGCGCCGTATCGACAACCAGCTGCGTGGCCGTTCGGGCCGCCAGGGTGACCCGGGCTCCAGCCGCTTCTACCTGTCGCTTGAAGACAGCCTGATGCGCATCTTTGCCTCCGACCGGGTGAAGAACTTCATGAAGGCGCTGGGCATGCAGTCCGGCGAGGCCATCGAACACCGCATGGTCACCAACGCCATCGAGAAGGCCCAGCGCAAGGTAGAAGGGCGCAACTTCGACATCCGTAAACAGCTGCTCGAATACGACGACGTGGCCAACGAACAGCGCAAGGTGATCTACCACATGCGCAACAGCCTGCTGGCGGCCGAGAACGTGGGCGACACCATCGTCGAATTCCGCAAGGAAGTGCTGGACGCTACCATCAGCCAGCATATCCCGCCGCAATCGCTGCCCGAGCAGTGGGACGTGGCTGGCCTGGAGGCGTCGCTTGCCAGTGATTTCGCCATGAAGCTGCCCATCCAGCAGTGGCTCGACGAGGACGACCACCTCTACGAAGAAACCCTGCGCGAGAAGTTGCTCAACGAGATCACCACCGCCTACACCGAGAAGGAAGACCAGGCGGGTATCGACGCACTGCGTACCTTCGAGAAGCAGATTCTGCTGCGTGTACTGGACGACCTGTGGAAGGACCATCTGTCCACCATGGATCACCTGCGCCACGGTATCCACCTGCGTGGCTATGCCCAGAAAAACCCCAAGCAGGAGTACAAGCGCGAGTCGTTCACCCTGTTCCAGGAACTGCTCGAGTCGATCAAGCGCGACGCCATCCGCGTACTGTCGCACGTTCAGGTTCGCCGCGAAGACCCGGAAGAAGAAGAGGCGCGTCTGCGTCGCGATGCCGAAGAGCTGGCCAGCCGCATGCAGTTCGAACATGCACCGGCGCCAGGCCTGGAAAGCGAGCAGTTGAGCGAAGAGGGTGCTGAGGTGGCCGTGGCCACTGCCCCTGTGCGCAATGACCAGAAGCTGGGCCGCAACGAGCCATGCTGGTGTGGCTCGGGCAAGAAGTTCAAGCACTGCCACGGCCAGATCGAGTGACCTGACCGGTTCGCTGCAGGCTGAAACATCCGGGGGCCGCTTTGCGGCCCTCTCGCAACACAAGGCCGCTGCTACAGGAACCGCGACAATCCTGTAGCAGCGGCCTCGTCTTTCGATATCAACTCTATTGTCTAGGAGCGCTCTAATGGCTGTTGGTCTTGGTCCTCTGCCCACCCTGCACCCGGTTCCGGGTTTTGAACTCGGTATCGCTTCTGCCGGCATCAAGCGCCCAGGGCGCAAGGATGTGGTGGTCATGCGCTGCGCCGAAGGCTCCAGCGTAGCGGGCGTGTTTACCCTCAACGCGTTTTGCGCAGCCCCGGTGATCCTGTCCAAGCAACGCGTGCAGGGCACCGTGCGCTACCTGTTGACCAACACCGGCAATGCCAACGCCGGCACCGGCGCGCCGGGCCTTGCCGCCGCCGAACGTACCTGCGCCAAGCTGGCCGAGCTGGCGGGTGTGCCGGCCGAGTCGGTGCTGCCATTCTCGACCGGTGTAATCGGTGAGCCGCTGCCTGTAGAGAAGATCGAAGGCGCCTTGCAGGCTGCCCTGGACAACCTGTCGGAAAACAACTGGGCTGAAGCCGCCACCGGCATCATGACCACTGACACCCTGCCTAAGGGCGCCAGCCGCCAGTTCCAGCACGAGGGCGTCACCGTCACCGTGACCGGCATCAGCAAGGGTGCAGGCATGATCCGCCCGAACATGGCGACCATGCTTGGCTACATCGCCACCGATGCCAAAGTGGCACCGGCAGTGCTCAAGGACCTGATGCTGGACGGCGCCAACAAGTCGTTCAACCGCATCACCATCGATGGCGACACCTCGACCAACGACTGCTGCATGCTGATTGCCACTGGCAAGGCCAACCTGCCGGAAGTGACCGAAGCCAGCGGTGCACTGTTCGAAGCGCTGAAGAAGGCCGTGTTCGAGGTGTGCATGGAAGTGGCCCAGGCCATCGTGCGTGACGGCGAGGGTGCCACCAAGTTCGTGACCGTGCAGGTGAATGGCGGCGGCAACCACCAGGAGTGCCTGGACGTCGGTTACGCGGTGGCCCACTCGCCGCTGATCAAGACTGCGTTGTTTGCCTCGGACCCGAACTGGGGCCGTATTCTCGCCGCCGTTGGCCGTGCCGGTGTGCCGGCGCTTGATGTGAGCCTGATCGATGTCTACCTGGACAGCGTGTGCATCGCCAGTCAGGGCTGCCGTAGCCCAAGCTACACCGAGGACCAGGGTGCCAAGGTGATGGCTCAGGAAGAAATCACCATCCGCATCGAACTGGGCCGCGGCCAGTGCAATGAAACCATCTGGACCACCGACCTCTCCCACGAGTACGTGAAGATCAACGCCGAGTACCGTACCTGATACAGCCGGGGCTGCCTGCCGGCCCCGCCATTTCAACGCCAAAAGGAGCCGAACCATGGGCTTTCTTCAACACAGCGTGCCAGCCTTGAACCCGGTGGAGCGTAAGCGGTGAAACGGATTCATGTTGTAGCCGCCGTGATTCGTGGCCTGGATGGCCGCATCCTGATTGCACGCCGCGCCGATACCCAGCACCAAGGTGGCCTTTGGGAGTTTCCGGGTGGCAAGGTGGAGGCGGGTGAAAGCGTCGAGGCGGCGTTGGCCCGTGAGCTCAACGAAGAGCTGGGCATTCGGGTGACGCGTTCGCGCCCCCTGATCAAGGTCAGCCACGACTACCCCGACAAGCACGTGCTGCTGGAGGTTCGCGAAGTCGATGCGTTCGAGGGCGAACCCCATGGCGCCGAGGGCCAGCCGCTGGCCTGGGTGGCACCGCGGGACCTGGCCCAGTACGACTTCCCGCAGGCCAACAGGCCCATTGTTGCCGCTGCACGCTTGCCTGACCAATATCTGATCACCCCCGATGAGCTGGAAGTGCCGCAACTGCTCAAGGGCATTCAGAAAGCGGTGGCCGGTGGCCTGCGCCTGATCCAGTTGCGTGCACCGGACATGTACGACCCCAAGTACCGTGATGTGGCGGTGGATGCGGTCGGGCTGTGCGCCGGCAAGGCACAGTTGATGCTCAAAGGCCCGCTGGAATGGCTGGGCGACTTCCCTGCGGCGGGCTGGCACCTGACGGCGGCGCAGCTGCGCAAATATGCGCCCAAGGGCCGGCCGTTCCCCACCGACCGGTGGCTGGCAGCGTCCTGCCACAACGCCGAAGAGCTGGCCCTGGCGCAGCAGATGGGGGTCGACTTTGTCACGTTGTCCCCTGTACAGGCCACCCAGACCCACCCGGACGCTGCCCCGCTGGGCTGGGAGGAGGCGCAGCGGCTGATCGCGGCGTGCCCGCTGCCGGTGTACCTGCTCGGCGGCTTAGGGCCGGGTGAGCGTGAGCAGGCCTGGCAAGCCGGGGCTCAGGGGGTAGCCGGCATCCGCGCGTTCTGGCCTGTGGCCTGAACGGCGGCTCTCTGGTGTCAGCCTGCAGGCTTTTCGGCAGGCTGCCACAACACTTCGGCGACCCCCTGCCTGCGGCCAATGATTCGCGCTGCGACGAACAACAGGTCTGAAAGGCGGTTGATGTAGGCCAGCCCTACACCCTCCAGAGGCTCCACGGCATTCAAGTGTTGGCAACGGCGCTCGGCACTGCGTGCCAGGCTGCGACACACATGTGCCTGCGCCACCAACGCGGAACCACTGGGCAAAATGAAGTTCTTCAAAGGCCCCAGCTCGTCGTTCCAGGCATCGATGGCGGCCTCAAGGCGCAGCACTTCAGCCTGCGTCAGTGCCTGGTAGCTGGGCATTGCCAGCTCCCCACCCAGGTCGAACAGCCGATGCTGGCAGGGGGCCAGAACGCTGCTCACCTCATCCATCCCCAGCTCGGCCAGGCCCGCGAGCAATACCCCCAGCTGGCTGTTGAGGCTGTCCACTTCGCCGATGGCTTCGATGCGCGGGTGGTCCTTGGGCACCCGTCGGCCATCCCCAAGGCCGGTTTCGCCCTTGTCGCCGGTACGTGTGTAGATCTTCGACAGGCGGTAGCCCATGTCATTGCTCCGTGATGGCCGGCACGGGTGCCGGTTGGCCGAGGGGCAGGCGCAGGGTGAAACAGGTGCCCTGGCCGGGCGTGGAGTGCACCTCCATCTGCCCCTTGTGGTTGTTGGTGATGATGAAATACGACACCGACAGGCCCAGGCCAGTGCCCTGGCCGATTTCCTTGGTGGTGAAGAACGGCTCGAACGTGCGCTTGCGCACCGCCTCGGGCATGCCGACACCGTTGTCCTCCACCTGGATTTCTGCCCAAGGCGGCGCCAGCCGTGTGCGTAGGGTGATGCGCCCTGGCTCGCTGGGCTGCGGGCGCAGGTGGATGGCCTGGGCGGCGTTCTTCAGCAGGTTGAGCAGCACCTGCTCCAGCTCGTTGGCAGTGCAGGGCACCGGGCCGAGCGCCGGGTCGAACTGGCGCACGATGGCCTGGCCCTTGAAGTCGAAACCGATGGCCAGGTCGAAGTCGTTGCCGGCAATGTCTACCGCTTGGTCGATCAACGCTGGCAGGTCGCAGGGCGCCAGTTCGCGGTTGCTGCGGCGGCTGAAACTGAGCATGTGGGTGACGATTTTTGCAGCCCGCGCGCCGGCCTGCTGAATGCCATCGAGCAGCTGCGGCACTTCGCGGCTGTGCAGGTAGCGGTTGACGGTGGTCAGGTCGATGCCCAGTTCGTGCGCTTGTTCGAGGTTGCGCGGCAGCTCGGGCGACAGGCGCCGGCGGATGTTTTGCACGTTATGCAGGATGGCACCCAGGGGGTTGTTGATCTCGTGGGCCATGCCCGCTGCCAGGCCGCCGACCGAGAGCATCTTCTCCGACTGCACCATCATTTCTTCCAACGACAGGCGCTGGGTGATGTCATCGATACGGATGACCACCCCGCGGCCACCGCCCCCGGTCAATGGGTAGAAGGTGAGGGCGTAGTGGCGCGGTTCATCGCCTTTTTGCCAGGTGACACGCTCGATCTTTGCCACGCGGTGTTTTTCGACGGTTTCCTTGAGTTGCGGCAAAAACGGCTTGAGCGGCGCGAAGGCGATGAACACCGCCTGGTTCAGCGCCTCATCCAGGCGGGTGCCGGAAAGCGCGGTGGCTTCCTGGTTCCACTGGGTCACGTACAGCTGTTCGTCCAGGGCAATCAGTGCCGAGGGCATGGAGTCGATGATGCTGTTCAGGTAGTTCTGAAAGCCTGTGAGCTTTTTCTCGATCTTGCTGCGTACCTGAACTTCCAGTTCCAGCTTGCGGTTGGTGTGCCGGGTTTCCTCGGCCAGCCCCTGGGCCTGGTCGTAGGCATCCTGGAATTCGTCGCGGGCACGCTTGAGCTGCTGCTCGCGGGCCTCGATGCGCGAGAGCATGGTGTTGAAGGCGTCGGCCAGGCTGCCGATCTCGTCGTCGTTGCCTCGCCGGGCGCGCAGGGCGTAGCTTTCTTCGCGGGTAACCTGGCGGCTGAGTTCTTCCAACTGGTTGATCGGTTGGGTGATCAGCCGTTTGATCTGCCGGGCGATCACGATCCACAGCAGAATGCTGAACACCAGAATGGCCAGGCTGGCACTGAGCGTGCCGGTGTAGAACGCCATCGGCAGCTCGCTGCTGGCCACCAGCAACAGGTGCGCCGGGGGGCGGGCTTCGCGTGGCATGCGGATCAGCTGGGTGCTGCGAAACTCCATCAGGCGCCAGCCGTCGATGTTGCGGAAGCGTTTGGGCAGCGTCATTGGCTCGCCATGTTGCAGTTGCGCCAGCATGCGCCCGTCACTGCCGTAGACGGCGGCGGCGCGCAGCGGTGTGTAGCTGTCCAGCTCCTTGAGCAGGGCGTTGGCCGACTCGCTGTCGTCCCCTGCCTGGGCCGCGAGCTGTGGGTTGGACACCAGCCGGCCAATGGTCTGCAGCGCCTGCGGGGCCATGCTCTCTTGAGTGATCCAGTAGGCCGCACTGATGAAGGTGAGGTTGGCCACCAGCAGGATGGTTACCAGCAAGACCAGCAGGGCCGCCAGCAGCTTCTGCCCGACGGGCAGGTTTTCTAGACGTTGGCGCAAGGTCATGGGGCAGGCGGTATCCGTGTCAGGTTGAGGGGCTGGGTCAATTGCAGGGCACGCCCCGCGCACGCAAGTTATCGACCAGGCGCTGTTGCAGGTGTTCCAGCAGGGGCAAGGCCAGGCCGTGCCGGCTGGCTGCACGGCACGCGTGGCCGAGCAGGTAGTGCACCTCGGTTCGCCGGCCCGCTTGCACGTCCTGGTACATCGAAGAGTAGTTGGCGGCAGTGGCCAGGATCACGCGCTGCACGTCTTCGCCAAGCCCAAGCGCCGCCTGGGGCTGCCCGCAACGGTGCAGCAACTGCTGCAGTTCGGTACACAGTGCATCCACTTCTTCCAGGTGCCCCAACAGGCCGCCGTTGTTGCAACCGTACAGCACCGTCAGCGGGTTGATGGCGCAGTTCAGCGCCAGTTTGCGCCACAAGCGGGGGAGGATGTCCGGCGTCCATTCGGCCGGGATGCCCGCCCGCTGTACGTCCTCGAACCACGTTGCAGGCCTCGGGTTGCCTGGGTCTCCCAGCCAGTTGAACCCCTGCCCGGCGAAGCGCACCTGCCAGTCCTTTTCGCGGAAGGCGCCTTCGGTGCTGGAGGCGGAAATACAGCGCGCGTGGGGCACCTGCTCGGCGACCTCGTCCTGGCTACCCAGGCCGTTCTGCAGCAACACCACGTCAGCGCCTGGGGCCAGGCGCGCCGCGACGCTGGCCACGGCCGACGCAGCGTCGTAAGCCTTGCAGGCTACGAGCAGGCGGTGGATGGGGCCTGCTGCGTCTGCGGTTTCGCCCGGTATGGCATAACACCTGGCCTGGTCCTGCTCCGCCAGGGTGAGCCCGCCGGCCAGCTGGTAACTGCGCAGACGTTGACCATCACGCAAGACCAGGCGCACGGCAGTGCCAGCCCGCGCCAACCGGCAAGCCCACAGGCTACCCAGGCTGCCTGCGCCGAGAATGTGCCAGGTGCTGCTCATATGCGTTTCGCAACCCGTTATAATGAGCCCGCATTTTAACCATCAAACCCAGCGCGCTCCATCTTCAGCCCGAGCGCGCTTTTATTTCTGGGAGAACAACCATGCCTTCGTTCGACGTGGTATCGGAACTGGACAAGCACGAAGTGCAGAACGCGGTCGACAACGCCATCAAGGAACTGGACCGCCGTTACGACCTCAAGGGCAAGGGCAGCTTCGAGTTCAAGGACAAGGAGCAGACCGTCATGCTCACTGCCGAAGAAGAGTTCCAGCTGGAGGCCATGCTTGAAATCCTGCGCCTGGCCCTGGTCAAGCGCAAGATCGACGTGAAGTGCCTGGAAGCCAAAGACCCCTACCCATCGGGCAAGGAAAAGAAGCAGGAAGCCAAGTTCCGCGAAGGCATCGACAAGGACCTGGCGAAGAAGATCGTGGCCACCATCAAGGATGGCAAGCTCAAGGTTCAGGCTTCCATCCAGGGTGAGCAAGTGCGCGTCACCGGCAAGAAGCGTGACGACCTGCAGGAGGCCATTGCCCTGCTGCGTACCAAGGAATTCGACATGCCGCTGCAGTTCAACAACTTCCGCGACTGACTTCCCTTGCTGGAACCCCTGGCCGGTTGTGGCTGTCCATGGGGGCCGGGGCCGCTGAAAGGCTGGCGGCCCGGTGTATTGTGCAATCGCCGCTCGGCGTCAGGAGATGACTATGGATTTGAACGCTGAGGTCGATCAGCTCGTCCGCCAAACCGCCACCTGGATCCCGATGGTCATGGAGTACGGCAGCCGCCTGTTATTGGCGCTGGTGACCCTGGCCATTGGCTGGTGGGTTACCAACAAGGTCAGCGACCGGCTGGCCAAGCTCGTGGGCCTGCGGGTACACGACCCGGCACTGCAGAACTTCATCCGCACCTTGGCCAACATCGTGCTGAAGATCCTGCTGGCCATCAGCGTGGCGTCGATGATCGGCATCGAAACCACCTCGTTCGTCGCTGCCATCGGTGGTGCCACCCTGGCCATCGGCCTTGCGCTGCAGGGCAGCCTGGCCAACTTTGCCGGTGGCGTGCTGATTCTGCTGTTCCGCCCGTTCCGCATCGGCGACTGGATCGAGGCGCAGGGGGTGAGCGGTACCGTGGACAGCATCCAGATCTTCCACACCGTGCTGCGTACCGGTGACAACAAGACCGTGATCCTGCCCAACGGCACCCTGTCCAACGGCATCATCACCAACACCAACCGCCAGCCGACGCGCAAGGTGGTGTTCGACGTTGGCGTGGACTACGAGGCCGATTTGCAGAAGGCTCGCAATGTGCTGCTGGAGCTGGCCCAGGACCCGCGCGTGCTGGCCGACCCGGCACCTGTGGCTGTGGTATCCACCCTGGGTGACAGCTCCATCACTGTGTCGCTGCGCCTGTGGACCAAGACCTCGGACTACTGGGACGTGATTTTCATGCTCAACGAGCAGGCCCGTGACCGCCTCAAGGCCGAGGGCATCGACATTCCGTTCCCGCAACGGGTCATCCGCGTGGTGCAGGAAACAGCTGCGCAGTAACCCGGCATCGAGGGTGGGGCGCGCAATGGCCCCATCCTTTTACACTTGTTCACAGCAACATACGGGTATTTCTGGCATATAGCCTGACCCTTGCTGCCTACCTGATGCGCCATCATGAAGCCACTGCTCTATATAACCCCCCTGCGTGCCCTGTTGTTCGGCCTGACGCTGGCCCTGTTCGAGTTGCTGACGTACCTGGCCAGTGACGCCGTGATGCCGGCCATGCCGGTGGTGGTGGGCGAACTGAACGCCAGCCCTGAATACATCCCCCACGCCCTCAACCTGTATCTGCTGGGTGGGGTGGTGCTGCAATGGCTGATTGGCCCGCTGGCCGACCGCTATGGGCGCAGGCCGTTGCTGCTGGTTGGCTGTGCGTTCTTTGGCCTGGCCTGCCTGGGTACGTTCTGGGTGCATGACATCGGCCTGTTCAACCTGCTGCGGTTGCTGCAGGGCATTGGCCTTGGCTTTGTGGTGACGGTCAGTTACCCCGCCCTGAACGAGGCTTTCAGTGAGGCGGATGCGGTGCGCATGATGGCCTTGCTGGCCAATATCGCCTTGCTGTCACCGCTGCTTGGGCCTCTGGTGGGCACGCTGATGTTGCAGTGGCTGGACTGGCGCTGGCTGTTCGTAGCATTCGCCGTCGGTGCGGTGGTGGCGTGGTTGCTGCTGTATCGCCTGATGCCGGAAACCCTCGGGGTGGAGCGCCGCGACGGCTCGCGATTGGCGTTCACCCCCATTCACCTGTTGCCCCTGCTGGCAGGCTACGGCCAGTTGCTGGCCAACCGCCGCTTTGTCGCTGGTAGTGCTGCGCTGGGCCTGGTCGGCCTGCCGCTAATCGGCTGGATCGGGCTGTCCCCGGTGCTGCTGATTCATGACGAAGGGCTGAGCACCCTGGCCTATGCGCTGTGGCAGCTACCGGTGTTCGGTGGGCTGATTGCAGGCAACCTGATCATCAACCACATTGCCGATCGCTACCCGTTGCCTGCGCTGGTGCGCGGGGCGCTATGGCCGTACCTGGCAGGGTTGGGCCTGATGGTGCTGGCGACCTGGTACTGGCCGAGCGTGCCGAGCGTGGTGGCGGGGATGTCGTTGTATGCCCTGGGGTTGGGTGTGGCGAACGCGGTGCTGTACCGCATGACGTTGTTTTCCAGCGTGCAGAGCAAGGGGCTGGTATCGGCCATGCTGGGCATGATCACCATTGCCTTGCTGGGGCTGGGTGGCGCTGTGTTGGCAATGATCGGAGCGGGTGCCAGCCTGCTGCATTTTGCCGTGGCAGCCGGCGTAGCAGGGGGGCTGGCACTGTGGCCGCTCTGGTGGGTGATCGGGCGCGATTGAAACCACCCGATCTCACAGGCGGAAACCCCTCAAGCCGAACACCTGTATGCCCTCACTGCTCGGCTGGCTGTTTACCGCGGGCACTGTCCTGACGCCACTGCAGGGCGATCAGGATCAGGGTGGGTACCCCCAGCAGTGCGGTGATCAGGAAGAAATCGTGGTAGCCGAACTTCTCCACCATCACCCCTGAATAACCGCCGATCAACCGCGGCAACAGCAGCATGATCGAGCTGAGCAGCGCGTACTGCGTGGCGGAGAATTTCAGGTTGGTCAGGCTGGACAGGTAGGCGACGAAGGCCGATGTGGCCATGCCGGAACTGAAGTTGTCCAGCGAGATGGTCACCACCAGCATTTCGAGGTTGGGGCCCATGTCTGCCAGCATCACGAACAGGATGTTGGTCGCCGCCGAGGCCACGCCACCGATGAACAGGATCGGCATGATGCCGAAACGCACGATCAGCAACCCGCCAACACCCGCGCCCACCAGCGTCATGATCAGGCCGAAGATCTTGCTGACGCTCGCGATCTGGTCCTTGGTGAAGCCCATGTCGATGTAGAACACGTTGGCCATCACACCCATGACCGTGTCCGACATGCGGTACGTGGCGATCAGCCCCAACAGCAGCAGTGCCTGCCAGCGGTAGCGGGTGATGAAGTCGTTGACCGGGGTGAGCACAGGCGCAAGGCCTCGACGCCCCAGGCTCGACAGGCAGGCCCAGCTCAGCAGCACGTACAGGATCAGGCGCAGGAATGCCCGGTCTTCAAGCAGCAGGTCGAGCGGGCTGGTTTCGCCCGATATCACGCTTGACCAGCCGGTATTGAACATCTGCGTGAAACTGGCCGGCACCGACACCAGCAGGATGATCAGTACGAACACCGATGCCAGCTGGTGAGCCAGGCCGTAGCGCGCCGCCGACAGTTGGGTACGCATGGGCACAGGCGGCTCACGCATGACCAGGGTGGTGAACAGGGCCGGCAGCATCATCACTGCAAACATCACGTAGGTACCGGCCCAGGCTTTGTGCAGGTAGCTGAACCCGGTGGAGCCGAACCATTCGGCAAAAAACAGGGCGCCGGCCGTGGCAAGCAAGGCCGCTACGCGGTAGCCGGCCATGTAGCTGGCCGCCAGGGCCGCCTGGCGTTGGTCATCAGCGATTTCCAGGCGATAGGCATCCACGGCAATGTCCTGGGTGGCAGATGCAAATGCCACCAGCACCGCCAGCGCGATCAGCCACGACAGGTGCTGCTGTGGGTCGCACAAGCTCATGCCAACCAGCCCGATCACCACCAGTATCTGTGACAGCAGTAACCATGAGCGACGGCGGCCCAGGCCACCGAGCAGTGGCAGGCGCCATTGGTCGAGCAAGGGCGACCACACCCATTTGAAGGCGTAGGCCAGGCCGATCAGGCTGGCATAACCAATGGTCTCCCGGGCCACGCCCGCTTCACGCAGCCATACCGAGAGAGTCGAGAAAACCAGCATGTAAGGCAGGCCGGCGGCAAAGCCGAGCAGCAAAAGCACCAGGGTTGACGGGCTGGCATAGGCAGCGAGCGCAGCGCGCCAGGTTTTACGGGGCATGGACCAACATCTGCCTCAAGTTTTCCAGAACAAAGCGCGCACTCTAACCGCTGTGCTCCATCGGGCGCCAGCCATGGCGCGTCATATCCACACGATTGTTGGCCACATTCACGCCCTCGGCACGCAGCCTGGCCCGCTGTTCATCCCCCGAAGGCGTACCGGACGCCAGGCTAAGGCGCCCGCCTGCGCCCAGTACACGATGCCAGGGCAGGCGTGTGCCCTCGGGCAACTGCGACAGCGTGCGGCCCACCCAGCGCGCCGCGCGCCCCAGCCCAGCCAGCTCGGCCAACTGGCCGTAGCTCACCACCTTGCCCGGTGGCACTTGGCCCAGCACTGAATAGAGTGCCGTTCGTCGGTGTTCTGCAGTTTCAGTCATAAGTGCAGGGCTATCAGACATCGCGCCTTCTCTGGGCTGTAGATGAAACCGGACCGGCGGCATTACAAATGAGAGTGGAACTCAATGGCAAGCGTCGGGTCTGTCCTTGCTCCGGCCGGCGGTATCTGGATAATGCCCGGCTTTTCTCGCCAAATCGAACCCGTAGCCCGCTTATGTCTCTTAGATCCCTGTTGCCCTTGCTCGCCGCCTCACTTTGCGCCTCGCCCGCGTTGGCCGATACCGTCTGGATGAAGAACGGTGACCGCTTGAGCGGCAAGATCAAAGTTTTCGATGGCGGCAAGTTGCTGCTCGAAACGCCTTACGGCGGCGCCATCGCCCTGGACTGGAAGCAAGTAAAAACCCTGGAAAGCGACCAGGAACTGCTGGTCAAACAGGACGCCTACACCGGCGAGAAGGCCAAGTCACTCAAGGCCGCCGAGCCTGGCAAGGTGACCTTGGCCAATGGCGAGGCCCCGAAAACGGTGGAGCTTGCCAGTATCGAGCAGATCATGAAGCCCAAGCCGGTGGTCGAGGACCTGGTCTGGAAGGGTAACGTCGACGTCGCGCTGGATTACAAACGCGCCGAAAAAGACACCGACGATTACGACGTAGGTTTCAAGACCACCGCCCGCCACGGTCGCTGGCGGCATACGGCCGAAGGTGAATACAACCGTGAGACCAAGGACGACGTTACCACCACGGACAACTGGAGCGCCGAATATGCGCTGGACCGTTTCCTGACCGAGAAGTGGTTCTGGCAAGGGCGCCTGGAATACAAGCGTGACCATATCGAAGACTTGGCCCGTCAGCGCACCGTTGGTACCGGCCCGGGTTACCAGTTCTGGGACGACGAACTGGGTGCCTTCTCGCTGGGCTCGCTGCTCAACCGCACCGATTACGAGTACCAGGACGGTGGCAAGGACAACTTCTATTCCGCTGCCGTGAAGTGGGACTACACCCGCTACCTGATCGGCAAACGGGTGCAGTTCTTCACCAATGGCGAGCTGGCCAAACCCCTGGGCAACGTGGCCGACTACTCGCTGGATGCCGAGATGGGCCTGCGCTACAAGGTTACCGAATGGGCATCGCTCAACCTCAAGGCTGAAAAAGACATCATCACCGGCACCCGCGACAGCGACCTGGACAAGACCCGCTACACCGCAGGCTTCGGCGTTACTTGGTAAAGCGCCGTACGCTGCAGACCTGAAGGGAAGGGGCCATGCGATGGCCCTTTTTCTTGCTGCCCGAAGCTTGTAGCGTGTAAGGCTCCAACCCAGAGGAGTTAGCCGTGAGCCAGAATGCCATCCGTCCCGCCCGGGAATTGCTGCTCAAGGAATACCGTGGCGTGTTGTCGACCCATTCCAAGTCGATGCCCGGTTACCCCTTCGGTTCGGTGGTGCCGTATTGCCTGGACGCCCAGGGCAACCCCCTGATTCTGATCAGCCGCATCGCGCAGCACACCCACAACTTGCAGAAAGACCCCAAGTGCTCGTTGCTGGTGGGTGAGCGGGAGGCGCAAGACGTGCAGGCGGTTGGGCGCCTGACGGTAATGGCCCAGGCCCACAAGCTGCTCGACCAGGCTGCTATCGACGCCGCCGCACAGCGCTACTACCGCTACTTCCCGGATGCGGCCGATTACCACAGCGCCCATGACTTCGACTTCTGGACCCTGGTGCCAGTACGGCACCGCTATATCGGCGGCTTCGGTGCCATTCACTGGCTCGACCAGGTAACCCTCGCCAACCCGTTTGCCGGCCAGGCGGAGGCGGGCATGGTCGCGCACATGAACAGCGACCACGCCAACGCCCTTGCGCATTACGTGCAGCTTACCGGTTTGCCCAACGATGCCCCGGCCTGCATGGCCGGAGTGGACAGCGAAGGCATGCACTTGCGCATCGGCCAGGCGGTTCACTGGCTGCCTTTCCCGAGTATTTGCAATACGCCGACACAAGTGCGCGAGGCCTTGGTTTTGCTGGCCCGCGCCGACCAATGGCCAATCGCCTGCGATGCGCCTGCTTGAAAAACGGAGCACACGCATCCATCTGTTGGTCTTACTGGAAGGGTGTCTTCCGACGAGGAATGCTTTGATGCGTGTTTTTCTATTGCTGCTGCTTCTGTTCCCGGTGCTGGAACTGTTTGTTTTCGTGAAAGTCAGCGCTGCCATCGGCTTTTTCCCGGCCTTGCTGCTGATCATCGCCGGCTCCGCCCTGGGCGTACTGGTGATGCGCGTGGCGGGCTTGGCCACGGCGTTGCGTGCCCGTGAGAGCCTACAGCGTGGCGAGTTGCCAGCCGAGGACATGTTCCAGGGCATGATGCTGGCGGTGGGCGGTGGCCTGCTGCTCATCCCCGGTTTTATCAGCGACGTGCTCGGCCTGCTGTGCCTGCTGCCGTTCACCCGTCACCTGGCGGCGCGCAAGATGCGCGAACGCGCCGAGGCCCAGGCCATGCGCCAGCGAGCCTTTCAGGACGACCCGTTCCAGGCCCAGCCCCCCCGTGACGGCGGCCATCGGCCGAACGTGATCGAGGGCGAGTATGAGCGCCGCGATAAATAACCTGCCCCGGTGACACCGCTGTGAAGGGGTTGCGCAGCAGCCCCATGCCTGAACCTGCCTTGTACCGCCCCCCGGTAAAAAAATTTCCAACCCAAGCCTTGTAATCGAATTGGCCGACCTCATGTAGTGGACACCGCAAGGTTTCTGGTGGCAACACCAGACATTACTCAGGCGGTTCGCCCCGTGCGAGCGGCCTTCCGGCAACGCCGGACAGCATCAACCCGCCGGTGTCGACACCGGCCGATGAAAACCACAATTTGGGAGAGATCGACAATGAAGCTTCGTCCTCTGCATGACCGCGTCGTCATCCGTCGCAGCGAAGAAGAATCGAAAACCGCTGGCGGTATCGTCCTGCCGGGTTCGGCCGCTGAAAAACCCAACCGCGGCGAAGTCGTCGCTGTCGGCACCGGCCGCGTCCTGGACAACGGCGAAGTACGTGCGCTGGCCGTCAAAGTAGGTGACAAAGTGGTTTTCGGCCCGTACTCGGGTAGCAACACCGTGAAAGTCGACGGCGAAGACCTGCTGGTCATGGCCGAAAACGAAATCCTGGCCGTTGTCGAAGGCTGATTTCCCCCGACTTCCCGTTACTCCAAAGATTTTCAAGGATTAAACGATCATGGCTGCTAAAGACGTAAAATTCGGTGATTCCGCTCGCAAGAAAATGCTGGTGGGTGTCAACGTTCTGGCTGACGCGGTAAAAGCGACCCTCGGCCCGAAAGGCCGTAACGTGGTACTGGCCAAGAGCTTCGGTGCGCCGACCATCACCAAGGACGGCGTTTCCGTTGCCAAAGAAATCGAGCTGAAAGACGCCTTCGAGAACATGGGCGCCCAGCTGGTCAAGGAAGTCGCTTCCAAGGCCAACGATGCTGCCGGTGACGGCACCACCACCGCCACCGTTCTGGCCCAGTCGATCGTCAACGAAGGCCTGAAAGCCGTCGCTGCCGGCATGAACCCGATGGACCTCAAGCGCGGTATCGACAAGGCCACTGCTGCCATCGTTGCCGAGCTGAAAAACCTGTCCAAGCCTTGCGCCGACTCCAAGGCCATCGCTCAGGTAGGTACCATCTCCGCCAACTCCGACAGCTCCATCGGTGAGATCATCGCCGAAGCCATGGAAAAAGTCGGCAAGGAAGGCGTTATCACCGTTGAAGAAGGCTCGGGCCTGGAAAACGAACTGTCTGTGGTAGAAGGCATGCAGTTTGACCGCGGCTACCTGTCGCCGTACTTCATCAACAAGCCAGACACCATGGTTGCCGAGCTGGAAAGCCCGCTGCTGCTGCTGGTCGACAAGAAAATCTCCAACATCCGCGAGCTGCTGCCTGTTCTGGAAGCCGTTGCCAAGGCCGGTCGCCCACTGCTGATCGTTGCCGAAGATGTTGAAGGCGAAGCGCTGGCGACCCTGGTCGTCAACAACATGCGTGGCATCGTCAAGGTAGCTGCGGTCAAGGCACCTGGCTTCGGCGACCGCCGCAAGGCCATGCTGCAGGACATCGCTGTGCTGACCGGCGGCCAGGTTATTTCCGAAGAAATCGGCCTGTCCCTGGAAACCGCTACCCTGGAGCACCTAGGTAACGCCAAGCGCGTGATCCTGTCCAAGGAAAACACCACCATCATCGACGGCGCTGGCGCCGACGGCGAGATCGAAGCACGCGTCAAGCAGATCCGTGCTCAGATCGAAGAGACTTCCTCGGACTACGACCGTGAGAAGCTGCAAGAGCGCCTGGCCAAGCTGGCCGGCGGTGTTGCCGTGATCAAGGTCGGTGCCGGCACCGAAGTTGAAATGAAAGAGAAGAAAGCCCGCGTTGAAGACGCCCTGCACGCTACCCGTGCAGCCGTTGAAGAAGGCGTGGTACCTGGCGGTGGCGTTGCCCTGGTGCGCGCCTTGGCTGCCATCGTTGACCTGAAAGGCGACAACGAAGACCAGAACGTCGGTATCGCCCTGCTGCGTCGCGCTGTCGAATCGCCGCTGCGTCAGATCACTGCCAACGCCGGCGACGAGCCAAGCGTTGTGGCTGACAAGGTCAAGCAAGGTTCGGGTAACTACGGCTACAACGCGGCTACCGGCGAATACGGCGACATGATCGAGATGGGCATCCTGGACCCAGCCAAGGTCACCCGTTCGGCCCTGCAAGCAGCTGCTTCGATCGGCGGTCTGATGATCACCACCGAAGCCATGGTTGCAGACCTGCCGGAAGACAAGCCGGCAGCTGGCGGCATGCCTGACATGGGCGGCATGGGTGGCATGGGCGGCATGATGTAAGCCAGCCTTACCCCCAGCGGCACCCAATGCCCCGGCTCGCGAGAGCCGGGGCATTTTTTTGCGCGTTCAAAGGTGGGCTTACGCCGCGCCGCGCCCAATGGCTGGTACGTTGACGGGCCGGTGGCGGTAGAGAATCAGGTAGTACGACCCCAGGCCGATCAGCCAGCAGAACACGGCGGTCCACAGGTTGTGTGAGAGAAAGTGCGCGCCCTGCATCATTCGCCCGAGGGACAGCACCGACCCCGCCACGAACGCTACCGCCAGTGCCGCCCGTGCCAAGCGCGGTTTGCGGTCACGCAAGGCGAAGAACAGGGCGAACAGGCAGAAGCCGGTCGTGGCGTGACCGCCTGGCCAGCACAGCCCCGGCTTGTCGGTGGCAGGGCGGGGTTCCAGCAGTTTGCTGTAGGTTTCCGTGCCGCCGAATTGCGTGAGGCTCCACGGGCACTGTACCTGGGTGATCTTTTTAAGCGGTGTGACGAATGCGGTGGAAAGCCCCAGGGCCAGCACCAGGCAACCGAGTTCACGCCGCCAGCCGAACAGCCGCTTGATGAAGAAGCTGGCAGTGAACACAACCAGTGCCATTATCCCCATCACCATGACGCCCTGCTTTACCCGGTCATGCAGGATGTTCTCCAGCAGGTAGCTGTGGCGGCCGATGAACTGGCCCGAAGCGTTATCGAAAAACAACGTGGCCAGGTCCATGTCCACTGACGTCAATTCGAGCAGGATCAGCCCCAGCGCGGTGGCCACCGGGATGCCCAGGTACAGCCAGAAATTGATGGGACGGGGTACGGTTGCATGCTGCATGGCGGCTCCAGGGCGCGAGAAGGTCGCGCATTGTCTGCTGTCCGCTATCCTGCGTTCGTGAAGGATCGGTGAAAAAACCGTCAAGCAGCCTGAATGTGCGCCGGGGGTGGCACCGCCGCATCAGAGGCCGTAAGCTGCGCCTGCCGCGCACTACAGCGAGAAGCGCCGCACAGGAGACCCCAATGCGCATCCTTTTGGTTGAAGACAACCGCGATATCCTGGCCAACCTTGCCGATTACCTGGGCATGAAGGGCTACACCGTCGACTGCGCCCAGGATGGGCTGTCCGGCCTGCACCTGGCCGCCACCGAGCACTATGACCTGATCGTGCTCGACATCATGCTGCCTGGCATTGATGGCTATACCCTGTGCAAGCGTCTGCGTGAGGATGCCCGCCGCGACACGCCGGTCATCATGCTCACGGCCCGCGACCAGCTGGACGACCGCCTGCAAGGCTTCCGTTCCGGTGCTGACGACTATCTGCTCAAGCCTTTCGCACTCTCAGAATTGTCGGCGCGCATCGAGGCCGTGCTGCGTCGGGCCCAGGGAGGCGGGCGCCGTACCTTGCAGGTGGCAGACCTGAGCTACGACCTGGACACCCTCGAAGTCAGCCGCCAGGGCCGCTTGCTCAAGCTCAACCCGGTTGGCCTGAAACTGCTCGCTGTACTCATGCAGAAAAGCCCCCATGTGCTGCGCCGTGAAGTGCTGGAAGAAGCCCTGTGGGGCGACGATTGCCCCGACAGCGACAGCCTGCGCAGCCACGTGCACCAGCTGCGCCAGGTGATCGACAAGCCTTTCGAGAAACCCCTGTTGCATACCGTCCATGGCGTCGGCTATCGCCTCGCCGAGGGCCGCGATGGAGTTTAAGCAAAGTCTTGCCCAACGCATCATCATCGCCTTCGCGCTGATGAGCGCGCTGGTGGCCGGGGCGTTCGCCTTCGGTATCGTCTCCACCGTGCACCTGGTGGAGGAGCGGCTGATTTCCTCGGTGCTGGGGGGCGACCTGCAGCGCCTGCTGCGCATGGACAGTGTCAGTGACTGGAGCCACCGGCCCAGGCCTGACCAGCTGTTCTATTTCAGCGGCGGGCGTGACGACTTCGAGCTGCCCAAGGACCTGCGCCACCTGGACCGTGGTTTCCACGAGGTGTTTCGCGACCAGTTGTCCTATCACGCCATGGTCGAGATAGTCGACGGCCGCCGCTACGTGCTGTTGCAGGACCAGAGCGACTTCGAGGAGCGCGAGCGGGTGCTGTTCGCGGTGGTGGTGGTGGGCTTCGTGCTCAGCCTCGTGCTTGCAGTGATACTGGGCTGGTTGCTGGCCCGTCGGGTGATGGCGCCCGTGATCCGCCTGGCACGCCAGGTACGCCACCGGGACCAGTTGCTGGGGTTGGCACCGCCGCTGGCGCCAGACTACGCCGCCGACGAGGTGGGCCAACTGGCGGTGGCATTCGATGACACCCTGGGCCGCCTGCGCGATGCGCTGACCCGTGAACGGCTGTTTACCAGTGACGTCAGCCATGAGTTGCGTACCCCCTTGATGGTGCTAGCAACCTCGTGCGAACTGCTGATGGAGAACCCGGCGCTGGATGCCCGCTCACGCAGCCAGGTCGAGCGCGTGGCCCGGGCCACCGAAGAAATGCGCGAACTGGTCAAGACCTTCCTGATGCTGGCCCGTGCGCAGCGCGACGAAGGCGCGGTGGCATCCAGGGCGACCCTGCGCGAAGTGGGTGACGAGCTGATCGGGGTATGGCGCGACACCATTGAGCAGAAGGGCCTGACCCTGCACTACGAAGGCCGTAGCAGTGCCGGCCCGGTGCTGTATAACGCCACCTTCCTGCAATCGGTGATGGGCAACCTGTTGCGTAATGCGGCGCACTACACCGACGGCGGCTACATTCGCCTTACCCTCGAAGCCAGCGGGTTCACCGTTGAAGACAGCGGCGTGGGTATACCGGAAGAGCAGCGCGAGGCAATGTTCAAGCCATTCGTGCGTGGCGACGAGCGGCGTGGCGAGGGCCTGGGGCTGGGGCTGTCGCTGGTGCAGCGGATCTGCGACGACCAAGGCTGGCACGTGACCCTGACCTCGGCCCAGCCCCATGGCTGCCGGTTCCACGTTGACCTCAGCAGCACGGTAGCGAAAGGCGACCCTGATGTACTTTCGTAATAACCTGTAAGAAAGGTATTGGTCTACGACATAATTTTCACACCGGCATGACCTGATTCCTACGCTTGGCTGCCTAAGCTCGCGGCATTGGAATCAGGAGATGCCCGATGCGTAGCCCCATCAACCTCGAGTTTTCCCAGAAGTACGACAAGACCCACGCCCACGCGTACTTCTTGAAGCACCAGGACGGCCTTGCCCGCCGCTTGTCCCACAAGCGCGACGAGCAGCTGGCGCGCCGTGCACTGGCCCTGGCGGGTGAGCCTGGCCTGGTGTTGGACTTACCTTGTGGGGCGGGGCGCTTCTGGCCGCTGCTGGCCGAAAAAAACAACCGAATCATCATCGGCGCGGATAACTCCCAGGCGATGATCGACACTGCGTGCGCAGCACAGCCCCCTGAAGTGGTCGCGCGGGTACGGCCTTTGCAGACATCAGCATTCGCGATTGACCTGCCTGACAATTCGGTGGACAGCATTTTTTGCATGCGGCTGTTCCACCACATTGGCGAGGCATCTCACAGAAAGGTCATTCTCAAAGAGTTTCAACGTGTTACGCGTGACAGCGTGATCGTTTCACTCTGGGTTGACGGTAATTTCAAGGCTTGGCGGCGCAAGAAACTGGAGCGTCGTCGCAGCGCTGAAGTGACGCAGGACAATTATCAAAATCGTTTTGTGTTACCCGCTGAAACAGTAGAAGCAGAATTCGAGGCTGCCGGGTTCCGCATTCAGGAGCGTCTCGACTTCCTGCCGTTCTATGCGATGTGGCGCGTGTATGTATTGCGCAAGGGGTAGCTGCCAACGGGCAGCGGCCACCGACCTGCGCCAATTGGGCCGCCACTCGTCGCTGAACGATGCAGAATGGCAGACGTTGCTCTACTTTTACCAAGTGGCGTTTGGCAGCGCTGTCAAAGGGTTAGAGCAATGAAACTAGAAATAGCTCGAGCTTTGTTCCTGGTAGCGGGCCTGGCGGTGACCACCGTTGCAGTGGCTGCCTGGGAGCAGCCAAAGCTTGTGGTGTTCAGCAAGGCCGAGATGGCCGACCAATGCGCATTGCCGCGGCTGGTCAAGCCGCAGCAGGCGAGGGTGCAGCCGGATCACGACCTGTTGCTGTTCCTGTTCGGCATGCGGCAGGGGTTGCGGCCGTTTGGATGAGCCGGCGCCCTGTACTTACCCTGCCCCGCCGAGGGGGCATTTGAGGGGTGAGGCGTCGTTAGACCAGGTGCAGGTGGTTGTCCCAGAACCCCGACGGCAGGTTCATCGGCTGCGCCAGCGGCTCGGGCTTGCGGCAATCGTAGAAGCGGCAGCGTCCCTGCCCGGAAGTCACCACGAAACCGTCGTCGACCGCCCCGACCCCTGCGCAATCCGGCATAGGGGCATCCAGGCGCACTGCACCGCTGTCCAGGTCCCACACGAACAGGCGGTTGGCCCGCGGCGCGGTCAACGCCACCAGGCGCAGTTCGCTGTGGATGGCCACGCTGGCGGTGTACTGGGCCATGGCCTGCAGTTGCCGCTCTGGTACCGGAAAAGCCTGGAATGGCTGGCCCGGGCGCTTGATCGCCAGCAACTCGGCCGTTTCGGTAGCGTCGCCCATGAACTGCTGGCAGACGGCAATAGTGCCATCGCTGCCCACCGCCAAGTGGCGAACGCTGTTCATTTGCTGGGCCAAGGTTTCCTTGCTCAGCAAGGTACCGTCACGCTGCATCAGTACCAGGCTCGGCTGCATGGCGTCGAGGTTCATCTCCACCCGGCTTTCTGCCTCGGTCCGAATGCCGCCGTTGGCCACCACCAGGGTCTCGCCGTCTGGTAGCCAGGCCACCTCGTGGGGGCCAATGCCATGGGTGCTGAGTTCACCCGTGTGCACCAGGCGCTCGCCTTCGAAGCGGTACACACCCAGCACGCCACGCCCTGGGTCGGTGGTGTCGTTTTCGGTGGCGTACAGCCATTCACCTTCCTTGTGCACCACGGCATGGCCATAGAAGTGGCGGTTGGGCTGAGAGGCCACAGTTTGCAGCAAGCGCCCATCGCGCAGGTCGATCAGGTAGCTTTCGGTGCCAGGGCGCCGGGCAACGAACAAGGCAACTGGCTGCTTGGGATGGTGAACAATGGCATGGCAACGCTGGGCCACCTGGGTGCTGAACACCTGGGTCCCGTCCAGGCGAAACCCGACGGCATAGTGCTTGCCGTCGCCATCATCACGCGCCGAGAGCAGCAGGGGTTCGCTACCTTTATGGCGCGAAAGGCTCCAGCCGCCCAAGGTCAGGGCGCTGAGCAGAACGCTACCGAGTTTCAGGGCCTGGCGTCGCAGCATGATCAGTCACCGTCGTTGGCATTGAAGCCCAGCTGAATGTTCAACGCCTTGGCCAGCTCGCCTTCGTGCAGGCGGTGGACGACGTTCAGGCTGTCGTAGATCTGGTTGAGGGCCTGCTGGCCTGCGTCATCGGCCAGCAGCTCGCCCAGGGTCTTCTGGTTGTCGGCCAGCAGCTTGAGCGAGGTGGCGTAGGCATCGTCGATTTTGCCTGCCAGGGCTTTCTGGTCGCTTGGCAGCAGCCCTCGCAACCCTTGGTTGTCGACCCCCACCCACACAGCCTGGGCGGCCTTGAGGCTGGCTTGCAGGCTGTTCATGGAGTTGTGGCTGCGCCAGGCCTCGGCCTGCAGTGGCTGGGCGATGCCCTTGCTCTGCCGGCCCATGGGGGCGCCGAGTTTCTTCTTGAGCGTGTCCAGGGCCGTGACCTGGGCACGCAGCAGGTCGGCGATGGCCTCGTGGGAGTCGGCATAGCGCTGGTTGGGGAACTTGGTCATCTGCGAGAGCATGCCATCAGTGCTGTTCCAGCCTTTGAGGATTTCCTCGGCCAGCGCCTTCTGGTGCTCGGCAATGGCAACCAGCAACGGGCAGTAGCGGGCTTTCTGTTCGGCATTGGCCACATCCGGCTTGCTGTCGAACAGGATGTATTCATAGGCCGACAGGCCGCGCACCACCACACTGGCCTTGCCCAGGGTGGCTGCGTCGACGGGCTTGTCGCCGTTGACCAGTTGCTCGACCTGGCGGCCGACCAGGTTCTTCTTGTCTGGCCAGAACTGTACCTGCCACGCACGGTTGCCCTCGGCCAGTGGGCCGACCAGCAGCGGCTGCAGCTCGGCCCAGGCCTTTTGCGCATCGAGGAAGTCGGCCCGGGCCTTTTCCAGTGTTTCCTTGCCTTCGCAGTAGGCCAGGGCACTGGCAGCCAGGGTACGGTCGGCTTCGACCCAGCGGCTGTAGGTGGGCAGGATCACCTGCTTGGCGATTGCAGCAGAGGTGACGGCCTGCGGGTCCTGCGGGGAGCAGGCGCCCAGAGCGATTGCGGCGAGGCTGGTGAACAACAGTTTGGGTCGGAACATGCCCGGCTCCTATGCGCGTTTAAAGGGAATTCAGAAACGCCAGCAGCGCAGCGCGCTGGTCGGCATCGAAAGCAAGTACGAAATCGCGGGCGGCCTGGGCTTCGCCGCCGTGCCATAGCACCGCCTCGAGCAGGTTGCGGGCGCGCCCGTCATGCAGGAACTGGCTGTGGCCGGTGACGGTTTCGCTCAGGCCAACGCCCCACAACGGCGGGGTACGCCAGTCCTGGCCATTGGCGGCGAACTCGGTACGCTCGTCGGCCAGGCCCGGGCCCATGTCATGCAACAGCAGGTCGCTGTAGGGGCGGATCACCTGGTTGGCCAGCTCAGGCTCGGCGGCGTCGGCGGCGGTGGTGAACTGCGGGGTGTGACACCCCTGGCAACCCGCCTGGAAGAACAGGTTCTTGCCCGCCAGCACCGCTGGCGAACCCACGTCACGGCGCGCCGGGACGGCCAGGTTACGGGCATAGAAGGTGACCAGGCGCAGGATGTTGTCGCTGACCTCCTTCTCACCGTCGGCGCCATCACCGTTAGGCGCCGCCAGGCAGTCGACCTGGGTTGGCGTGCAATCGTCGTGGGGCAGCAGGGTAGTGGTCAGGCCCATGTCACCGGCGAAAGCATGCACGTTTTGCTGGTTGACGTTGGGCTGGCCGGCCTTCCAGCCAAAGCGGCCGATCACGGTCTTGCCCTGGGCGTCGTCCCACACCCGGTTGGCCCGCCCACGGATGCCATTGCGGTTGCGATCATCAGGGTCTTCATTGGCCAGCAGATCGGCCTCGGGAATCGCCTCCAGCAGGCCGAGGCCGATCATGGGCGGGGCTACCCGGGCGGAGAACCGCGTATCGGGGTGCATCACGCCGTAGCCGAGCTGGGTGATCTGCAAGGTCGGCTTGCGCAGCTCAACCTGATGGCCGTCCTTGAACGTCACGGTGCTGGTGGTATAGGTGACCCGCACTTTACCCTCAGGGGCTACCCCGGGGATCGCCATATCCTGCAACTGGGTGCCATAGACCGGCTCTGGTACTACGCCCAGGCGCTCGATCACTTTGGCAAGGTAGGGCTGGTCGGGGATCGACAGGCGCACCAGCATGCCGACCGCGTTGCTGGCGTCCGGCTCCGGTGGGCGGCCGCGGCCGTCGCGAACGTGGCAGTTCTGGCAGGCGTTGGTGTTGAACAGCGGGCCCAGGCCGTCGCGTGCGGTGGTGGTGGACGGCGCGATGACCCAAGGGTTGCGGAAGAAGCTGTTGCCCACGGCAAAGTCCAGGCGCCGCTCACGGGACAGGTTGGCCGCGGGCATGGAGTAGGCATTGCGGTCACTGCGCAGTACGGTCGTCTTGCCACCCGACAGCGCTTCGCCGGGCTCGGCCTGGGTGAAACGCGGGGCGTCGTCACAGGCGGCAAGGGCAAAGGCCAGCAGCAAAGGGGCGCAACGGAACAGCGACAAGGACATGCAAGATCCTGGGCTTGAGCGAAAAACCGGCGTGCAAGCTTATCAGGCCCAGGATCATTGAATAAGAGCAATTTGCGTTTGCTCGATGAAATCCTTGTTCAGCCGGTCAGGCCATGAACAGCTGGAACTGCCTGCTCACCAGGCTGACGATCAGGTTCTTGTTGCCGCCGTTGCGGTTGTCGCCGGCGATTTCGATGATGTCGTTGCTCGAGTAGTCCATGGCGGCTGCGCTGATGCACTTTATTGCATCCTTGTGGGCCGGCTGCCAGTAGTCCTGGAATACCCACACACTGGTTTCGGCGGCCGGGCCGAGGATCAACCGCAAGGCCTTGTGGTTTTCATCGGTGTTACCGACCCAGGGCACGGCAAGGGCACCGTTCCAGACATGCTGGGCGCCGATGGCCAGGCTCTGGCTGCGGTTTTCACCGTCGATCAGGGTAAGGGTGTAGGGGGTGTTGTTGGCGATGGAGCGCAGGTAGGTGACGCTGGCCATGAGGCGTTTTCCTTCTACGGTTTTGGGTTGGGGCGGGGCAGGGGCGGTTCGGGGGCGCGGTAGACGTAGGCGGCAAGCAGTGTGATTTCGTTGAAAGGTGGGGCCAGGTCGGCGGGTGCATAGCGCCCCATGGGTTGCAGGCCGAGGGTGAAGGCCACGGCTTCGAACATTCGCCGGTCGGTTTCATTGGGGTCGTAGAGGTAGATCTTGCCGGGCCTTGCGACTACGCGGCACATCTCCTCTGCTACAGCGTGTGTAATCGGGGCGCCCATCAGGGTCACGTGGGGCACGCTATGGTCGTCGATGGGAAACCTGGGGGCGTCGTATTCGTAGACCAGGATGAGGTTGGGGATGGGCTTGCCGGCAAACAGGCCGTTGGAGATGCGCTGGCCTGCCTTGTTAAGGTTGTAGGCGTTATGGAACCCGGTTATCAGGTCTTTGCCTTGAACGCGCTGAACGATGCGGCCTTCCCCCCA
Source organism: Pseudomonas sp. NBRC 111119 (assembly GCF_001320125.1). NCBI lineage: Bacteria > Pseudomonadati > Pseudomonadota > Gammaproteobacteria > Pseudomonadales > Pseudomonadaceae > Pseudomonas > Pseudomonas sp. NBRC 111119. The sequence goes on along the minus strand of NZ_BCAV01000039.1, from coordinate 28,493 downwards.
GACATCGAGAATCTGCAGCACAGTGCCTCCTGGTAGGCGATTCGTGGACCTTGTGCAGCATGGGCCCTCGCCACCGTGGCAGGCATCGGGAAGCATTGCCGCCGCCAACGAAAACGCCCGGCACATGGCCGGGCGTAGAGGTGAAGCACTGTTACCGGATCAGAATTCGTGGTCAGCGGTGTCCGGGTTCAGGTTGGCGATGCCCAGCTTGCCTGCAGCCTGCTCGATGGCGCCGGTCTGCTTGACCAGGGCAGCGATGGCGTCACGCACGATCTGGTTGCCGGCGGTGTTGTCGGCAGCGATCAGCTGGTCATAGTGCTCGCCCTTGAGGGCATGGTCGACAATGACCTGGATCTTGGCTTCGGTGGCTTCCAGGTCGGCCTTGAGGGTGGCGTCGGTTGCCGGGTCGACCTTGGCGACCAGCGACGACAGGCTCGGGCCGGTGACCTTGGTGCCGTCCGGGCGGGTGTACTCGCCCAGGTAGACGTTACGGATGCCCTTGGCGTCGTAGAAGTGCGAGTAGTGGGTGTTGTCGCTGAAGCAATCATGCTCGTCTTCCGGCGAGTTGGCTTCCAGCGAAACCTTCATGCGTTCGCCTGCCAGTTCACCCAGCGACAGGCTGCCCATGCCGAACAGCATCTTGCGCAGGCCGTCGTTGGCGGGCTCTGCCTCAAGCTTGGCGCGGTAGTTGTCGGCCACGTTCGGTGCCCAGTTGCCGACCATTTCTTCAAGGTCGGTGACCAGCAGGTCGGTGACTGCCTTGAGGTAGGCACGGCGGCGCTCGTTGTGGCCGCCGGTAGCGCCCTGGCCTTCCAGGTAGTCGGAAGCCGGACGGTTGCCGGCGCCCGGGCCGGTCCCGTTCAGGTCCTGGCCCCAGAGCAGGAATTCGATGGCGTGGTAACCGGTGGCAACGTTGGCTTCGGACCCGCCCAGCTCGTTGAGGCTGGCCAGCTTCTCGGGGGTGATGTCCTTGACGTCGATCTTCTCTTCGCCCACCTGGATTTCAGTGTTGGCGATGATGTTGGCACTGGCAGCCGGGTTACCCAGGGCATGCTCGTAGCTCTTGTCGACGTAGTCGATCAGGCCTTCGTCCAGGGGCCAGGCGTTCACCTGGCCTTCCCAGTCGTCGATGATGGTGTTGCCGAAGCGGAAGGCTTCGCTTTGCAGGTAAGGGACGCGCGATGCAACCCAGGCATCCTTGGCGGCCTTGAGGGTGTCATCGTTCGGGGTGGCCAGGAATGCGTCCACGGCGCCCTGCAAGGTTTTGGCAGTGCTCAGCGAGTCGCTGTACACGGCGTACACCAGTTCGGCGTAATGCTTGACCACGGCCTTGCCGGCGGCTTCGTCGACAGCCCCTGGCGCGCTGGCAGAAGGGGTGGCGGCCGCGGGTGCCTGGGCTTGCGGCGCGGCGGCCTTGTTGTCCTTGCTTTCACCGCAACCGGCGAGAGCGATGGCAATGGCCAGCAGACTGGCAGAGGCCAGAGGCATTCGAATCATTATTGGTTTCCTGCGTCGTGTGGTTGGACCAGTGGGTGGGCCGTGCGCCGTGGCACGCGAAACCGCAACATCATGCGAAAGATTTGCATTTGCTGTAAAGGGCCAAGCGCGCAATTCATGTAAATGCGGGTCATGGGGTGTAACCGGCAGGCTCAGAGCACCGATACCTGGTTGCGCTGAGCCTGTTTGAGGAAGTTGGTCAACTCGCGGGCCGACAGTGGCTTGCTGTAGTGGTAGCCCTGGCCCTCGTGGCAGCCCTGCGCCACGATGTAGGTCTCCTGCTCGGCGGTTTCCACCCCTTCGGCAATGACCTGCATGCCCAGGCTCTTGCCCAGCTGGATGATGGCCCGCACGATGGTGGCGTCGTCATCGTCGTCCAGCAGGTCCTGAACGAAGCTCTTGTCGATCTTGATCTTGTCCAGCGGCAGGGATTTCAGGTAACTGAGCGACGAGTAGCCCGTGCCGAAATCGTCGATGGCGATCAGCGCCCCGGAGCGGCGCAGGCTGAGCAGATGTTGGGCGGCGGTGCTGATATCTTCCATCAGGCCGGTCTCGGTCACTTCGAGCTCCAGGCTGCGCGGCGGCAGGCGGTAGGCTTGCAGCAGGTTATTGACAACCCTGGGCAGCTCGCTGTGGTGCAACTGCACGGTGGACAGGTTTACCGCCATGCGCAGGTCGCCGAAGCCCAGGTCATGCCATTCGCGCAGTTGGCGGCAGGCTTGGTCGAGCACCCATTCGCCAATGCCGATGATGCTGCCATTTTGCTCGGCCAGCGGAATGAACTGGTCCGGCGGCACCATGCCCAGTTCCGGGTGCTGCCAGCGCAGCAGGGCCTCGACACCGACCACGCGGTGGTCGCGGTAGCTGATCTGCGGCTGGTACACCAGGTACAGCTGGTTGCGTGGCAGGGCCTCGCGCAGGTCCTTCTCCAGTTCGCGGCGCCGGCGCATCTCGCTGTCGACGCTGGCGATGTAGAACTGGTAACGGCTGCGTGAACGGGCCTTGGCCAGGGTCATGGTCTGTTCGGCTTTTTGCAGCAGCTTCTCGGTGCTGTCGCCGTCTTCCGGGAACAAGGTGATGCCGATGGTGGCACGCAGGCGGATCTGCTGATGGTGATCGAGGTCGAACGGCACTTCGAGGTCGTCCAGGATGCTCTGCGCCAGTTCGGCCGCTTCGTAGGGCTGCTCGATGTTGGCCTGTACCAGGGCGAACTGGTCACCGCCAAGGCGGGCGAGGGCGCCCAGGCGGCCGCTGTGGGCGCGAAGGCGGTCAGCCAGGGCCAGCAGCAGCTGGTCGCCTACCTGGTAGCTGAACTGCTCGTTGATGCCCTTGAAATCGTCCAGCCCCACGCACAGCACGGCTACCCGGTGCTGTAGGCGCCCGCCATCGACCAGGATCTTATCCAGCTGCTGTTGCAACTGCTGGCGGTTGGGCAGGCCGGTGAGGAAGTCGTACTGGGCCATGCGTTGCAGGCTGTTTTCTGCCTCATGGCGCAGGTGGGTATTGCGTTCGATCGACGCCAGTAACTGGTTGGCGGTGTTCACCCACAGCCCCAGTTCGTTCTTTTCATGCCCCTTGATCAGTGGGATCTGGTGCTGGCTAGGGCGGTCGGGGTTGATCTGGGTGAGGTGCTCGATGATCTTCGACAGTGGCTTGGTCAGCAGCCAGTGGTAGACCAGGTACAGCACCAGCCCCATGGCCAGTGCGCGCAGCACCCCCGAGATGAAGATGATCACGGCGTTGAGCAGGAAGTCCCGGCCATACGACGAGGTATCGAGGGTGATGTTCAGGTCGCCGTAGTATTCGCTGTAGGGGCCGCGGCCGACCAGTTGCGTGGTGTAGGTGCGCTCCTGGCCAAGAATCAGGTCGGTCAGCCAGCGCATGGGCGTGTCCTGCAGGGGGCGGGACTTTTCTGCCAGCATGGTTTCATTGGGGTGGCCGATGGAGGCCATGCGCACGGACTCGTCCTGGAACAGCCCCTCCATGACCTGCATGCCCATCTCCCGGTCAAGGCTGTATACCGCCTGGGTGGAGGGGTCGCGGAACATGTCGAGGATGCGCTGGGCATCATTGTTGACGGCCTGGCGGGTCTTGTAGGTGTCGTAGACGATCTGCGCGCAACTGAGCACGACGCCGACCGCTAGCGCCGACAGCAGCACGACCCTGAGCAACTTGACCGACAAGCTGTTCCGCAATTCCAGCTTCAATGGAGGTTATCCTTAATTCATGCGAATGGCATCATTTTGCCATCAACGATGACCATACACTACCGCGTGGCCACGAGCAGTGTATCGGTTGCCAGACCCTGCAACTTGAATGCGCTGTATCAATAATCCGGTGGTTTGATGTTAGCGTGCAATACGGCCTGAGCAAGCACAACCCTGCGTTGCAGCCGGCATGAAAAAACCCGGCGCAGGGCCGGGTTTCTTGTTCAAGGCTGAGGGGCTCAGGCCTTGAAGGTTTTACCTTCGAACTGCTCGGCAACGAATGCCCAGTTGACCAGGTTCCAGAACGCCTCGACGTACTTGGGACGCAGGTTGCGGTAGTCGATGTAGTAGGCGTGTTCCCATACGTCGCAGGTCAGCAGCGGGGTGTCGCCGCTGGTCAGCGGGCAGCCGGCGCCGATGGTGCTGGCCAGGGCCAGGGAGCCGTCAGCTTTCTTGACCAGCCAGCCCCAGCCGGAACCGAATGTGCCAACCGACGTCTTGGTGAACTCTTCCTTGAACTTGTCGAAGGAACCGAAAGCGGTATTGATGGCCTCGGCCAGAGCACCGGTTGGCTGGCCGCCGCCGTTTGGCGACAGGCAGTTCCAGTAGAAGGTGTGGTTCCAGACCTGCGCGGCGTTGTTGAAGATGCCGCCCGAAGAGCTCTTGACGATCTCTTCCAGGGTCTTGCCTTCGAATTCGGTGCCTGGGACCAGATTGTTCAGGTTCACGACATAGGTGTTGTGGTGCTTGTCGTGGTGATACTCCAGGGTTTCCTTGGAGATGTGCGGCTGCAGGGCATCATGGGCGTAAGGCAGCGGCGGCAATTCAAAAGCCATGGTGGATCTCCTGATTCAGGTCTAGTTCGCGGTTTGCGCAGGGCCGATCACGGGCGGCCCTATGAGCGTCGGCGAGTTTGTACTCTTTGCGACGCAAGGGCTGGATCATAGCACCAGCCCTGGCGCATAACCACGCAACAAACATAGGGATAAGAGGTTCCTGGGCGGTCACCGGCTGGCGACCAGCGGTGAGCCTGCCGCTGGCAAGCCCACACACGTATGGGCTCGGCTTGCCGGCAACAGGGCCGTGGAAATCAGCTGAAGATCAACTGCGCGGCCACTGCGAACATCATCACCGCCACCATCAGGTCGAGCATGCGCCAGGTGGCCGGCCGCGCCAGCCACGGCGCCAGCCAGGCCGCGCCCACGGCCAAGGTCGAAAACCACAGCAGTGATGCGCTGGCTGCCCCGGCGACATAGGCGCCGGGGGCGGCCTGCTGTGCGCCCAGTGAGCCGATCAGCAACACGGTGTCCAGGTAAACGTGGGGGTTCAGCAGGGTGACCGCCAGGGCACTGAGCAGTACGGCGCGACGTGAGCGCATGCCCTGGCCCTGCTGGTGCTGCAGGCTCTGTTTCGAGCAGGCGCTGCGCAGTGCCTTGGCCCCGTACCACAACAGGAACAGCGCACCGCCCCAGCGGGCGACGGCCAGCAAGGTCGGGTTATGCGCCAGCACCGTCGCCAGGCCGAATACCCCGGCGGCCACCAGCAGTGCGTCGCAGACAATGCACAGCGCGGCCACTGGCAGGTGGTGTTCGCGGCGCAGGCTTTGTGCCAGGACGAATGCATTCTGCGCGCCAATGGCCATGATCAGGCCGAAGGCCACCAGCATGCCATTGAGGTAGCTTTGCCACATGGTGATTACTCCGTAAAAGATGCTGGCTATTGTGATTTGCCACGCTGTATAAGAAAAACCAATAAAGCTCATCACTCATTAGGAAAATCGATGTTCGACTACAAGCTGCTTGCCGCGCTGGCTGCGGTGATCGAACAGGGCGGTTTCGAGCGCGCAGCCAGCGTGCTTGGGTTGTCGCAGTCTGCGGTGTCCCAGCGCATCAAGCTGCTGGAGGCGCGGGTCGGGCAGCCGGTACTGGTGCGCGCAGCACCGCCCAGCCCCACCGAGGTCGGCCGCCAGTTGCTGAACCACGTGCAGCAAGTGCGCCTGCTGGAGCGTGACCTTCAGCGCGAAGTGCCGGCGCTGGACGAAGGCGGCGTGCCGGAACGCCTGCGCATCGCGCTCAATGCCGACAGCCTTGCCACCTGGTGGGCCGGCGCGGTCGGCGACTTCTGCGCCCGGCACAATGTGTTGACTGACCTGGTGGTGGAAGACCAAGAGGTGGGCCTGAAACGCATGCGCGCCGGTGAGGTGGCTGCCTGCCTGTGTGGCAGCGAACGCCCGGTGGCCGGTGCCCGTAGCTTGGCATTGGGCGCCATGCGCTACCGTGCGCTGGCCAGCCCTGCGTTCATGGCGCAACACTTCCCGCAGGGTTTCGACACCGGTCGCCTGGCCCGCACCCCCGCCATCGTCTACGGCCCCGATGACTTCCTGCAGCACCGGTACCTGGCTTCCCTGGGCATCGAGGACGGTTTCCTGCACCACCTGTGCCCATCGTCGGAGGGTTTTCTGCGCATGACCGAGGCCGGCCTGGGCTGGGGGCTGGTGCCTGAGCTGCAGGCCCGTGAACAACTGGCTGCTGGGCAACTGGTGGAAATTTGCCGCGATACCCCCATCGATGTGCCGCTGTACTGGCATCATTGGCGCACGGGCGGGCAATTGCTCGCGCAACTGACTGACCACCTGCGGCACACCGCCCGGCAATGGTTGGTGCCCTTGTAGCGGCGGCTGGCGTCAGTTGCTTCTGAAATCTGGCAAGACGGAGTGTTACATGCGAATTCTGGTCACTGGCGCGAGTGGCTTCATCGGCGGTCGTTTCGCGCGCCACGCTCTGGAGCAGGGCCTGGACGTACGGGTCAGTGGCCGGCGCGCCGAAGGGGTGGAGCACCTGGTCAGGCGGGGTGCGCAGTTCATCCCCGGCGACCTGGGCGATGCCGAACTTGCCCGCCGCCTGTGCCAGGGCGTGGAGGCCGTGGTGCACTGCGCCGGCGCGGTGGGTAACTGGGGGCGTTACCAGGACTTCCACCAGGGCAACGTGGTGGTGACCGAGAACGTGGTCGAGGGCTGCCTGAAGGAACATGTGCGGCGCCTGGTGCACCTGTCGTCACCGTCGATCTATTTCAATGGCCGCTCGCGCCTGGACATCCGCGAAGACCAGGTACCACGACGCTTCCATGATCACTACGGGCGCACCAAGTACCTGGCCGAACAAAAGGTGTTCGGCGCGCAGGAGTTTGGCCTGGAGGTCCTGGCGCTGCGGCCGCGCTTTGTCACCGGCGCGGGTGATGCCAGTATTTTCCCACGGCTGATGCAGATGCAGCGCAAGGGCCGCGTCGCCATTATCGGCAATGGCCTGAACAAGGTGGACTTCACCAGCGTGCACAACCTCAACGAGGCATTGTTGAGCGCGCTGTTTGCCGATGGCCGGGCGCTGGGCCAAGCCTACAACATCAGCAATGGCCACCCGCTGCCGCTGTGGGACGTGATCAACTACGTGATGCGCCAGATGCAGCTGCCGCCGGTGACGCGCTACCGCAGCTACGGGCTGGCCTACAGCATGGCCGCGTTGAACGAGGCTGCTTGCCTGCTCTGGCCCGGGCGCCCGCAACCCACGCTGTCGCGCCTGGGCATGGAGGTGATGAGCCGTGATTTCACTCTGGACATCAGCCGCGCCCGCCAGTACCTGGATTACCAGCCAAAGGTGAGCCTGTGGACGGCATTGGATGAATTCTGCACCTGGTGGAAGCACCAGCCGCCCGGCCAGTGAACCGGGCGCTGTGATGATGGTCATCAGAGCGCCGTGCGAGCGGTTTATACTTCTGTCTCTTAGCTATCTGTTTGGTTGAAGCCCCATGCGCAACGATGCCCACGACGATTTCGATGATGTGCCCCCTTTGCGTGCCGGCACGCCGGATGATGATGAACTGCTGCCAGCACATGTTTCACGCAGCCGCCAAAAGGCCGCGAAGCCTGCGAGCAACGCGCCGTTGTGGGCGTTGCTGGGGGCTGCGTTCATTGCCCTGGGTTGCCTGGGCTGGTGGAGTTTCCAGCAGATCTCGCTGATGGAGCAGCAACTGGTGGCTACCCAGGAAAGCTTTGCCCGTATCAGCGAAGAGGCTGCTGGGCGCTTGCAAGCCATCAGTGGCAAGGTCGAGGCCAGTGAGTCCTCCAGCTCCAGCGGCAGCGAAGCGCTGAAGCTGCAGATTCGTCAATTGCAGGCAAGCCTTGCCGAACAGGGTAAACAGCAACAGGGGGTGGCGGGCCAGGCAGGTGACCTGGGCAAGCGCCTGGAGCAGGTGCTGGCCGATACCCGTGAGCAGCAAAAGGCGGTGAGTGACCTGCAAACCCAGTTGCAGGCGCAACTCAAGGCGGTGAACGGCGAGTTGGCGGCGTTGAAGTCCGGGCAGCTGGATGGCGGCAAGGTCGACGGGCAACTCAAGAGCTTGAGTGACGAGGTTGCGGCGCTCAAGAAGCAAGGCAACCCGAAAGCCGCCATCGAGAGCCTTGAGCAGGATGTACTGGTGCTCAAGAGCCAGCTGGACAGCCGCGCGAATTCAAGCGCGGGCGCTGGGGCTTCGGTACAGGAGTTCGATGCATTTCGTGGCCAGATGACCCGCAATTTCAACAACGTGCAAAGCCAGTTGCAGAACCTTCAACAGCAAATCAACGCTACCGCCCGGTAGGGCCGATCGCGACGGGCTGCAACGCAGCCCCAGCGGTATCAGCTTCGATCATAGAATGCCGGGGGCGCTGCGCACCCCATCGCGAGCTTCGCTAGCTCCTACAGGAGGATATGTACGCCCCCCGTAGGAGCGACCGCAGGTCGCGATGGGCTGCAGCGCAGCCCCAGCGGTATCAGCTTCGATCACAGAATGCCGGGGGCGCTGCGCACCCCATCGCGAGCTTCGCTAGCGCCTACGGGGGAATATGTACGCCCCTGTAGGAGCGACCGCAGGTCGCGATGGGCTGCAACGCAGCCCCAGCGGTATCAGCATTCAATCACAGAGTGCCGGGGGCGCTGCTCACCCCATCGTGAGCGTCGTGCCTACAGACGGGGATAATCGATGTAACCAACCGCACCGTTGCCATAAAAGGTTTCCGGGTGGGCTTCGTTCAACGGTGCATCGGCCGCCAGCCGCGCCGGCAGGTCCGGGTTGGCAATGAACGGCACGCCAAACGCCACTGCATCTGCCTTGCCGTTGGCCAGGGCTGCGTTGGCACTGGCTTTGTCGAAACGCTCGTTGACGATATAGGGGCCGCCGAATGCCTGCTTGATCAGCGGGCCCAGGCTGTCGTCGGCTTCGCGCTCGCGCGAGCAGATGAAGGCAATGCCGCGTTTGCCCAGCTGCTGGGCGACGTAGGTGAAGGTTTCTGCGCGGTTGGCATCGCCCATGTCGTGGGCGTCGGCACGGGGTGCCAGGTGCATGCCCACGCGCTCGGCGCCCCACACCTCGATAACCGCATCGGTCACCTCCAGCAGCAGGCGCGCACGGTTTTCGAGTGAGCCGCCGTAACGGTCGCTGCGCTGGTTGGTGCTGCTCTGCAGGAACTGATCCAGCAGGTAGCCGTTGGCACCGTGTATCTCCACCCCGTCAAAACCTGCGGCCTTGGCGTTTTCGGCGCCGCTGCGGTAGGCCTCGACGATGTCGCGAATTTCTTCGGTTTCCAGCGCGCGCGGGGTGGGGTAGTCGCTGAGGGGCCGCACCAGGCTTACGTGGCCTTTGGGCTGGATGGCGCTCGGGGCCACCGGCAGTTCGCCGTTCAGGTAGCTGGGGTGGGAAATGCGGCCCACATGCCACAGCTGCAGGAAGATGCGCCCGCCAGCAGCGTGCACCGCCTTGGTGACATTGTTCCAGCCGCGTACCTGCTCATCGTTCCAGATGCCGGGCGTGTCCGGGTAGCCGACGCCCATGGCGCTGACCGAGGTGGCCTCGCTGAGGATGAGCCCGGCACTGGCCCGTTGCACGTAGTACTCGGCCATCAGGGCGGTAGGTACGCGGTCGGCGTCTGCCCGGCAGCGGGTGAGCGGGGCCATGATGATGCGGTTGGGCAGTTCCAGGTCGCCCAGGGTCATTGGATCGAAAAGCGTGGTCATAGCGGTTACCTGCTGGTCAGAGGGCTTGGCGCAGTTGTTCGAGAAACGCCTTGATGGTGACTTCGTTGCGCTTGAAGAAGTGCCATTGGCCAATCTTCTGGCTGGTGATCAGCCCGGCACGCTGCAACGTGGCCAGGTGGGCAGAAACGGTGGACTGCGACAGTGCGCAGCGCTGGTCTATCTGCCCGGCACACACACCGTTGTCGGTGCTGTGGTACTGGTCCGGGAAGTGCGTGGCCGGGTCTTTCAACCAACCGAGGATTTCTCGCCTGGCCGGGTGTGCCAGTGCTTTTATGATGTCGTCGAGATCGAGTGGCATGGTGTGGCTCGTGCTGTAGCGGTCTATCGCGATAGGGCGAAACCTACATCGGTATTTCGCGATATACAAATATGAAAGCGTTATCAGCTGATCGCTGATCGGTATATCGCCCTCCAGCGATATACGTGTGCCGGGGTGCTAGACTGCGGCCATGAATTATCTTGCACATCTGCACCTTGGGGGCCCCGAACCCCAGCAAATGCTCGGCAGCCTGTACGGCGACTTCGTCAAGGGCTCGCTGGAAGGGCGTTTTCCACCCACGCTGGAAGCGGCCATTCGCTTGCACCGCCGTATCGACAGCTACACCGACCAGCACCCCTTGGTACTCGCCGCGCTGGCGCGCTTTCCGCGTGAGCGTCGGCGCTTTGCCGGGATTGTGCTGGATGTGTTCTTCGACCATTGCCTGGCGCGGCACTGGCACGATTATGCCAAGCAGCCCCTGGCCGAGTTCACTGCGCAGTTCTATCGGGTCCTGCTGGCCGAGCCTGAACTGCCGGGGCGGCTGGGGCGCATCGCACCTTCCATGGCAGCCGATGACTGGCTGGGGGCATACGGAGATTTTGCGGTGCTTGAGCACGTCTTCAATGGCATCGCCCGGCGGTTGTCGCGTCCGGAAGGGATGGAAGGGGTGATGGGGGAGCTTGAACGATTGTATGAGCCGTTGTTGGCGGACTTCCGAGCGTTTTACCCGCAGCTGCAGGGTTTCGCGGCGCTGCAGTTGGAGGTGGGCAGGTAGGGGGAATGCGCCACGTTTGCGGCGCATCGCGAGCGACGGGGCGATTTGCTTAAGCGGCCTTTGGCTGGCGGCGTGGGGCTGCTGCTACGACTTCGAAGCCGAACAATGCCACCTGGATGGCTTGTTGTGCCTGCAGGGCCAGCACCGCGCGCTCCTTGCCCGCACTCTCAACCGGTGGTAACAGGTGGATGTGTACCTGGCTGCGTGGCTGTGCGAACAGGCGCATGAGGTGGGACACCAGGTCATCATCGCCAACGAACGGGGCAACCGGGTCAGGCTTGCCGTCGCGCAGGTACTCGATGGCAACCGGCTGCACCGCCACGCCCTGGTCAATTGCCCCAGCCAGCAAGCGGCCATGGAAGGTGCGCAATTGGGAACCATCCGTGGTGGTGCCTTCGGGGAAAATCAGCAGCGGCCTGGCCTGACCCAACTGCTCGCTGATCTGCTCGCGCAGGCGCTGGCCATCGCCCCCGCCACGGCGGATGAACAGGGTGCCGGCCTGCTCGGCCAGCCAGCCGGCGACCGGCCAGTGCCGCACTTCGGCCTTGGACAGAAACGACAGCGGCAGCAGCATGCCCAGCAGTGGGATATCGGTCCAGGATACGTGGTTGCTGACCCACAGCATCGGCTGGCGCGGCAGTTGGCCGCGTACCTGCACGTCGAAGGGCAGGGCAGCCACCAGGCGCTTCATGAACATGCAGCTCCAGCGCTGGCGGCGTTCAAGGTTGGCTTTTACGCCAAGGCGTTCGCCCACAGCGATCACGCTTGCCATCAGCATGCCCAGTACTACCACCATCAGCAGCCGGCACAGGCGGGCCAGCACCCGCAGCCTGGTCATCAGACTGCCGCCTTGAAGTGGCGGGCATAACGCGGGCACAACTCGTCGCGTTTGAGCAGGATGAACACATCGGCCACCTGGAAGTCCTGGTCCCAGCATGGTTCACCGCAGATCTTCGCCCCCAGGCGCATGTAGGCCTTGAGCAGGGGTGGCATTTCTGCGATCACGTTGCTGGGCAAGGCCAGTTTGGGCAGCGGGTTACGTGGCTCGGCACGCAGGTGCTCGGTGCACAGGTAGCGCTCGCGCAGGCGCTGCATCACCGCGTGAGCCTGGATACCGCCGTCCTGCATCGGAATGCTGGCGCAGCCCATCAGGTAGCTGTAGCGCCCCTCGTTGAGCACTTCGGCCAGTTCGCCCCACAACACGGCGATGGTGCCGCCGTTGCGGTAGTCGGGGGCAACGCAGGTACGGCCCAGTTCCAGGATCGGGCCTTGCAACTGCACCAGACCATGCAGGCTGAACTCTTCTTCGCTGTAGAAGCGGCCCAGGCTGCTGGCGGCCTGGTGGTCGAGCAGGCGAGTGGTAGCCACCAGCTTGCCGGTATTCAGGTCACGCACACCAATGTGGCGGCAGTGAACGTCGTAGTCATCCCTGTCCAGGCCGTGCTCGGCACCTTTGAGCTTGGCTTTGAACTCCGCGCTGAATACTTGATAGCGCAAGGCCTGGGCTTCTTGAAGGGCCGCTTCGCCAACCAGGCGTTCGGCTTGCAGACGGCGTTCGGTGCTGTTGTCGCCAGTGTGAGCGATCCGAGTCATTGCGAGTCTCCATAAGCCAGCCATGGAAGAGCGGCCGGTCGGCTTTGTTGTGCAAGGTCAGCCTAGGTAGACCCGGTGTCACCCCCATGAACCTTTGGTGATGCTTGCATGACACCCGCCAGCACTGCGCAACTGTCACGAAAGGGCCGTAGCCTGCTGCGCACGCCATCGATGCCTGCTACAGAGAGCCCGAACCGCAATGCTCAAAGGCCTGTTGCTGTTTCTAAGCCTCACCACCGCCCAGGCAGAGCCGTGGCCTGATGGGCACTGGCAGCGCGCACCCGATACGCTGGACTGGCAAGCGGTGGACGCCTATGCGTTCCCATCGCGCACCGGCGCCGGGCGTGATGGCATCCGCACCGATGCCCTGCTGATCGTCCGCGACGGGCGTATCGTTCACGAACGCTACGCAGCGCCAACCACCGCCAGCACTGCACACCTCACCTGGTCGGTGAGTAAAAGCGTGCTCGCCACCGTGCTTGGGGTGGCTTACGGGCAAGGCCGCTTCCATTTGCAGGACCCGCTGGCACGCTTCTATCCCGCCATGGCCGCGCACCCGGATGTGCGCATGTTGGACCTGCTGCATTGGGCCAGTGGGTTGCAATGGCAGGAGGATTACGAATACGCGCCGCTCAAGTCTTCGGTGGTGGCCATGCTGTACACCCGAGGCCGCCGCGATATGGCGGCCTATGCGGCCAGCCACGAGGCGGCGGCGCCGGCTGGCCAGCAATTTGTGTACTCCAGCGGTGACAGCAACCTGTTGGCCGCCGGCCTGCGCGGCATGCTGGGCACCGCGCAGTACCCGGATTACCCCTGGCAGGCCTTGTTTACGCCGCTGGGCATCGACAGCGCGGTGTGGGAGCGTGACGCTACCGGCACCTTCGTTGGCTCCTCTTACCTGTACCTGACTGCCCGCGACCTGGCCCGTATCGGCCTGCTGATGCTGCGCGATGGCCGCTGGCATGGCCGGCAGTTGCTGCCCGCTGACTGGGTGGCGTTCAACCGCACGCCATTTGCCAATGCCCGCCGTGAGCCCGGTGAGCCCAGCCCCGGCGGCCACTGGTGGCTTAACCAGCCAGACGCCGATGGCCAACGGCCCTGGCCGAGTGCACCGGCAGGCACCTACGCCGCCTTGGGGCACTGGGGCCAGGCGCTGTATGTGGTACCGGAGCAGAACCTGGTCATCGTGCGCTATGCCGATGACCGTGACGCCAGCTACCGGCATGACGCGTTGCTCAAGCGCGTGCTGGCGGCGTTGGCAGGGGCGGGCGGATGAAGCGGGTAGCATGGCTGTTGGTAGTGGCGCTGTGCGGGTGGGCCTGGAGTGAGCGCCAGGCGCTGGGCGATTTCCCGGGTATCCTTGCCGCCTACTCGGCCAAGGAGTACTGCTCGTGTCGCTTCGTCATGGGGTTCACGCCTGAATACTGCGGCGCCTATGTCAAACAGTGGTTGCCCTTGAGCCATCTACAGGAAAGCACCCTGCAGCGGCAGATCACTGCCGAGGGCCTGGGCCAACGTGCACAGGCGCGCTGGCAGGGCCCACGTGCAGGCTGCCGCTTGCTGCCATGAAGAGCGGCGCGGTAAGGTTGGCGGCCTGGTTTTACGAGATCCGTCATGTTCAAACTGCCCCGCCTGCTGCCGGCCTTGCTGCTGGCATTCTGCCTACCTGTACAGGCCAACTGGCACCTCGACGGTGAATCGTCACGGTTGTCCTTCATTACCGGCAAGAATGGCGATACGGCTGAAGTGCACCGTTTTCTCGTGTTGCATGGGGCGGTCGACCGCAAGGGTGTTGCAGGGCTGCGCATCGAGATGGATTCGGTCAGCAGCGGCATCCCGTTGAGGGATGAGCGCATGCGTGACGACCTGTTCGACGTCGGCCGCTTTGCCGAGGCGCAGGTACAGGCGCAACTGGACCTGCGGCCCATCAACGACCTGGCCGACGGTGCGCAGATCGAACTGCGCCTGCCGGTGACGGTGACCTTGCGTGGCCAGTCGCACAACTACGATGCCCTGTTGCTGGCAACGCGCCTGGACCAGCGGCGTTTTCAGGTGGTGACCCTGGAGCCGCTGGTGCTGCGTGCCGAAGACTTCGGCCTGCTGCCAGGGCTGGAAACCCTGCGCAAGTTCGCCAAGCTCAAATCCATCAACCCCTCGGTGCCGGTCAATGCGGTGCTGATCTTTACCGCCCGCTGACATGTCGGGGCCAGTCTTCCCCTGGCGGGATGGCAACCAGTTCGAACTGCTGATCGATGGCCCCGAATTTTTCCCGCGCATGCTCGCGGCCATCAGCGGCGCCCAGACCCAGGTCGACCTTGAGTTGTACCTGGTCGAAGCAGGCGCCTGCGCCGAGGCCGTGGTCCAGGCCCTTGAACACACTGCCCGGCGCGGTGTGCGGGTCCGCTGCCTGTTCGATGACTACGGCTCCCTGGCCTTCAACAGCGTGTTGCGCCAGCGCCTGGTGGATGCCGGTGTGTACCTGCGCTGGTACAACCGCCTGCACTGGAAGCGTGGCTTGCGCAACCTCTACCGCGATCATCGCAAGTTGCTGTTGGTGGACGAGCGCTGGGCGGTGGTGGGCGGCACGGGTGTGACCGACGAATTCTGGCGGCCAGACGCTGCCGCCAGCGATTGGCATGAAGTGATGGTGCAGATACAGGGCCCGGTGGTGAGCGACTGGCAGTTGCTGTTCGACCGCCAGTGGCAGGCCAACCACCGTCGCACGGCCTGGCGCCCTGCCGAAGGGTTTGGCCTGCCGCGCTTGCCCAAAGTGCCGGCGAAGGGGCAGGGTCTGGGCCGGGTGGCCTATGCCGACGCCCGCCAGCACCAGGACATTCTGCACGCACTGGTGCGCGCGCTTAACAGCGGCACCCAGCGTGTGTGGCTGGCCACGCCTTATTTTCTACCCACCTGGAGCGTGCGCCGTTCGTTGCGCCGCGCCGCTGGCAAGGGGGTGGATGTGCGCCTGCTGCTGACCGGCCCGCGTACCGATCACCCGTCCGTCCGCTATGCCGGGCACCGCTATTACCCCCGCCTGTTGCGTGCCGGCGTGCGGATCTTCGAATACCAGCCGTGTTTCCTGCACCTGAAAATGGTGGTGGTGGATGACTGGGTAAGCATCGGTTCGTGCAACTTCGACCACTGGAACCTGCGCTTCAACCTCGAAGCCAACATCGAGGCACTGGACCCGGCGCTGACGGCCGCCGTGGTCGCCAGCTTCGAGCGCGATTTTGCGCAAAGCCAGGAAGTCGACCTGGACCACTGGAATGCGCGGCCGCTGTGGCGACGGGTGAAGCAGCGCGTCTGGGGCTGGCTGGACCGGCTGGTGGCCAACCTGCTCGACCGCCGCGACTGAGAGCGGCTATGGTGGGATCACAGTTCACAGGCAATGGATGGAGCGGATGCGATGACGGCGAAGAAGATTCTCATGCTGGTGGGCGATTATGTGGAAGATTACGAGGCCATGGTGCCGTTCCAGGCGCTGAGCATGGTCGGCCATACGGTGCATGCGGTGTGCCCGGAAAAGGTCGCGGGGCAGACCGTGCGCACAGCCATCCACGACTTCGAGGGCGAGCAGACCTACAGCGAAAAGCCCGGGCACCATTTTGCCCTGAACCACGACTTTGTGCGGGCTCGCCCCGAAAGCTATGACGCCCTGCTGATCCCCGGCGGCCGGGCCCCTGAATACCTGCGCCTGAACGAGAAGGTGCTGGACCTGGTACGCGCCTTCGACCAGGCCGGCAAGCCGATTGCCGCCGTGTGCCATGGTGCGCAACTGCTGGCGGCCGCGGGCGTGCTCAAAGGCCGCGAGTGCAGCGCATACCCGGCGTGCGCGCCGGAAGTGCGCCTGGCGGGGGGCACATTCATCGACATCGCGGTCGACCAGGCCCATGTGGATGGCAACCTGGTCACCGCGCCTGCCTGGCCTGCGCACCCGGCGTGGCTGGCGGCCTTCCTGAAAGTACTGGGCACCCGCATCTCGTAAGCGCGTGGCTCAGGCGACCTGCTCTACCCAGTCGTTGAGGTTGTAGTAGTTGGTGACGCGGGCAATCTTGCCACAATGGATGTAGAAGAAGGCTCCGGCCGGTAGCACGTAGGTCTGCCCCTTGGCGGCCGGCAGGCCTTCATCGGCTTCCAGGTACTGGCCGTGCACGGTGAACTCGGCGGCGGCGCGGCTGCCGTCGGCGTTCTGCATGACCACGATGTCGGCCAGGCGCTCGCGGTAGCAGCGGTTCATCTTGCCCATGAAGGCCGCGAAGCTGGCCTTGCCCATCTGCCGCTCACCCTGGTTGATGTCGTGGATCACGTCTTCGCTGAGCAGCGCGAGAAAGGCTGGCATGTCGCCCGCATTGAAAGCGGCGTAGTAAGCATTTACCAGTTCGGTAGCGGTCATGGAACAATACCTGTCGTGTAGGGAAAAGGCGCGTCGTTGGCCCGGATGATAGGGTTTCCCCTCAAGCCCGGCTTAGCCGAGCGCGTCATCCACATCGACAAAACGACCGCCAAGCATGGAAATACGCCTGTTGCACGGCGCCGCTATCGCGCCTTACATCGATGACCTCGCTCGTCTGCGCCTGAACGTGTTCCGCGAGTTTCCCTACCTCTACGACGGCTCGCCCGAGTACGAAGCCGACTACCTCGCCACCTATGCCCGCTCTGGGCGCAGCCTTGTGGTGCTGGCACTGGACGACGGCAAGGTGGTGGGCGCCTCCACCGGCCTGCCGCTGGTGGATGTGGCACCCGAGCTGCAGCAGCCGTTTCTCGCCCAGGGGCGTGACCCGGCCAGCGTCTATTACTTCGGTGAATCGGTGGTGCTGCCCGAGTACCGGGGGCAGGGCCTGGGTGTGCGCTTTTTCATCGAGCGTGAGTCTTACGCGCACAAGCTGGCCGAGTTCGACTACTGCGCGTTTTGCGCCGTCGAACGGCCTGGGGTGCACCCACGAAGGCCGGCTGACTACAAGCCACTGCATGGCTTCTGGCGCAACCGGGGGTTTCTGCACGACCCGTCGTTGCGCACCCGTTACGCATGGCGTGACCTGGATGAACCGGAAAGCTCCGACAAACTGATGTCGTTCTGGCTCAAGGAATTGCCACTGTGATCCGCGTTGCGGCTTGCCAGTATGCAATCGAGCTGCATGAAACCTGGGACGCCTACGCCGACCACTTGCAGGCGCTGTGCTCCGAGGCCGTGGACGCTGGCGCCCGCCTGCTGCTGTTACCGGAATACGCCGGGCTGGTACTCAGTGGCCAGCTTTCGGCGCGGCAGCGGGGCGACCTGGGCACATCGATTGCTGCCATGCAGCCGCTGATCGAACCGTGGAAGGCGCTGTGCGCGGGCATCGCCAAGCGCTTGAATGTGTACCTGCAGCCGGGCACGCTGCCGGTGCTGGACGATGACGGGTTGTACCGCAACCGCGCCTGGCTGTTCGGCCCGCAGGGCTGCCTGGGGTATCAGGACAAACTGATGATGACCCGCTTCGAGCGGGAGCAGTGGGGGATTGCCGCCGGGCAGGGTTTGCAGGTGTTCGATACCGAGCTGGGGCGCCTGGGCATTCTGGTCTGCTACGACAACGAGTTCCCCCTGCTGGCCCGTCGGCTCGCTGAACAGGGGGCCGACCTGATCCTGGCGCCGAGCTGCACCGACACCGAGGCGGGTTACCACCGGGTGCGCATCGGTGCCCAGGCGCGTGCGCTGGAAAACCAGATTGCCGTGTTGCAGAGCCCCACGGTGGGCCGTGCGCCGTGGTCGCCGGCACTGGACGAAAACATCGGCCGGGCAGGGCTGTTCGTACCGCCGGATCACGGCATGCCGGGTGATGGGGTGATGGCTTTGAGTGAAGGGCTCGACCCGGTCGGCAGCCAGTGGCTGGTGTGTGACCTGGACCTGGAAGAGGTGCGGCGGGTGCGGCGGGAAGGGCAGGTTTTTACCTGGCGGGACTGGCCGGAGCAGTTTGAAAGAATGCGGTGATGACCGTGATGCTTGCATCGCAGTCAGGCCCGCTCCCACAGGCGTAACGCAGTGGGAGCGGGCTTGCGCGCGAGGCAGTTTTACTTCACTTCGACTGCCAGGCTCTGGGCAATCTTGCTCTGCCACAGGGCAGGGCCCGTGATGTGCACAGACTCACCGTTACTGTCTACCGCGACGGTAACCGGCATGTCCTTGACCTCGAACTCGTAGATCGCTTCCATGCCCAGCTCGGCGAAGGCCAGCACCTTCGACTTGCGGATGGCCTGGGCCACCAGGTAGGCAGCGCCACCCACGGCCATCAGGTACACGGCCTTGTTGTCCTTGATCGCCTCGATGGCGGTCGGGCCGCGCTCGGACTTGCCGATCATGCCCAGCAGGCCGGTCTGCTCGAGGATTTGACGGGTGAATTTGTCCATGCGCGTGGCGGTGGTCGGGCCGGCTGGGCCAACGACTTCGTCACCCACCGGGTCGACCGGGCCTACGTAGTAGATGAAGCGGCCTTTCAAGTCGACCGGCAGCGCTTCGCCGCGGTTGAGCATTTCGACCATGCGCTTGTGGGCAGCGTCGCGGCCGGTGAGCATCTTGCCGTTGAGCAGGATGGTTTCGCCCGGCTTCCAGCTGGCGACTTCTTCCGGGGTGATGTCATCGAGGTTGACGCGGCGAGCGCTAGGGCCGGCTTCCCAGACGATTTCCGGGTAGGCGTCCAGCGACGGGGCTTCCAGCTCAGCTGGGCCCGAGCCATCGAGCACGAAGTGGGCGTGGCGGGTGGCGGCGCAGTTGGGGATCATGCAGACCGGCAGCGAAGCGGCGTGGGTCGGGTAGTCCATGATCTTGACGTCGAGCACGGTGGTGAGGCCACCCAGGCCCTGGGCACCGATGCCCAGTTGGTTGACCTTTTCGAACAGCTCCAGGCGGATTTCTTCCAGGCGGTTCTGCGGGCCACGGGCCTTGAGCTCGTGGATGTCGATGGATTCCATCAACACTTCCTTGGCCATGACGGCGGCCTTCTCGGCGGTGCCGCCGATACCGATGCCGAGCATGCCAGGCGGGCACCAGCCGGCGCCCATGGTCGGCACGGTCTTGAGGACCCAGTCGACGATGGAGTCGGATGGGTTGAGCATGGCCATCTTCGACTTGTTCTCCGAACCGCCACCCTTGGCGGCCACGTCCACTTCAACCTTGTCGCCGGGGACGATGGAGTAATGGATAACGGCCGGGGTGTTGTCCTTGGTGTTCTTGCGAGCACCGGCCGGGTCGGCCAGGATCGATGCACGCAGCACGTTTTCAGGCAGGTTGTAGGCGCGGCGCACACCTTCGTTGATCATGTCGTCGACGCTCAGGGTGGCGCCATCCCAGCGCACGTCCATGCCCACGCGCACGAACACGGTGACGATACCGGTGTCCTGGCAGATCGGGCGGTGGCCGGTGGCGCACATGCGCGAGTTGATCAGGATCTGGGCGATGGAATCGCGTGCAGCCGGCGACTCTTCGCGCAGGTAGGCCTCGTGCATGGCCTGGATGAAATCGACGGGGTGGTAGTACGAAATGAATTGCAGGGCATCGGCGACGCTCTGAATCAGGTCGTCTTGCTTGATCACGGTCATGCAGCGCGCTCCTCTTGAAGACGGGAACATTCATTACGGCGCTCGACGGTGCCGACCAGCGTGTCGAAGCGCCTTGCAGGCGCCGGCAGGTCAGGCCGACGTAAAAAGGCGCGGCAGTATAGCGCGCATCAGGGCCTGGCACACCTGCAGCCGATGCGGACATTGGTCGGTCGCTGGCCGGCATCCTTTTTGCTGCCGTAGAATCGGCCCACACCACCCCATTCACCGGAGACTGTACCGAACATGCCCGAACTCTGCGTGGGTGAGCAGCGCTGGACAGTACCGAACGGCAGCAACCTGCTGGATGCCCTGAACGACGCTGGCCTGAACGTGCCCTACAGCTGCAGGGCTGGTAGCTGCCATGCCTGCCTTGTGCAATGCCTGGCCGGGCAACCGCTGGATGCGCTGCCCGAGGCCCTGGCCCTGGACAAGCATGCCCAGGGCTGGCGGCTGGCCTGCCAGTGCCGGGTAGTCGAGAACCTGCAGGTGGCGTTGTTCGACCCGCGCCAGCATGGCGTGATGGCCACGGTGGCCGCGCTGGGCTGGGCAGGCACGGTGCTGCGCCTGCAACTGCGGCCGGAGCGGCCGGTGCGCTACCAGGCCGGGCAGCACGTGGTGTTGTGGCTGGGCGGCGTGGCACGGCCCTATTCCCTCGCCAGTTTGCCGGGTGAGGACGAATGCCTTGAGTTTCATATCGACTGCCGTCACCCCGGCGCATTTTGTGACCTTGCCCGCGCTGTGCAGGTGGGTGACCCGGTGCGCTTGGGCGAGCTGCGCGGCGGAGCCCTGCATTACGACCCGGACTGGCAGGCGCGGCCGTTGTGGCTGCTGGCAGCAGGCACGGGCCTGGCCCCGCTGTGGGGTATCTTGCGCGAGGCGCTGCGCCAGGGGCATCAGGGCGAGATCAGGCTCGTGCATGTGGCGCACGACGGTGCCGGGCATTATCTGGCTGATGCACTGCGCAAGGTGCAGGGGGTGAGTGTGGAGTTGGTGCTGGCAGAGCACATGGACGAGGCGCTTGCCGGCTTGCGCCTGCCGTCGCGGCAGACTGTGGCGCTGGTGTGCGGTGGGCAGGCGCGCGTGGAGCGCTTTGCCCGCCGGCTGTTCATCGCCGGTGTGCCACGAGGGCAGGTGTACGCCGATGTGTTTGTGGGGCATGCCTGACGGACGGGCTTGCCTGCGATAGGGCCGCGAAGCGGCCCCTGACGCGTTGCTGGATCAACCGACCAGCGGATCACCCACATGCAGGATCTTCATGCCATTGGTGCCACCGATGGTGTGGTAGCTGTCGCCTTTGGTCAGGATCACCCAGTCACCCTGTTCCACCAGGCCACGCTTGAGCAGTTCGTCGACCGCTGCCTGGCTGACCTTGTCGGCCGGCAACGATGCCGGGTCGAAGTCGATCGGGTACACACCGCGGAACATCGAGGCGCGAGCCTGGGTGGCACGGTGTGGCGACAGGGCGAAGATCGGCACATGCGAGCGCAGGCGCGACATGATCAACGGGGTGTAGCCACTTTCGGTCAGGGCGATGATCGCCTTTACCCCAGGGAAGTGGTTGGCGGTGTACATGGCCGCCAGCGCGATGCTTTCGTCACAGCGCTCGAAGGTGGTGTGCAGGCGGTGGCTGGAGCGCTGGCTGGTCGGGTGCTTCTCGGCGCCCAGGCAGATGCGCGCCATGGCTTGCACGGCCTCGATCGGGTAAGCACCGGCGGCACTTTCGGCCGACAGCATGACCGCGTCGGTGTTGTCGAGCACGGCGTTGGCCACGTCGGACACTTCGGCACGGGTGGGCATCGGGTTCTGGATCATCGACTCCATCATCTGGGTCGCCACGATCACCGCTTTGTTGTTGCGGCGTGCGTGCTGGATGATCTTCTTCTGGATGGCGATCAGTTCGGCGTCGCCGATTTCCACACCCAGGTCACCGCGGGCAACCATCACCGCATCGGAGGCAGCGATCAGCTTGTCGAGGGTTTCGTCGTCGGCAACCGCCTCGGCGCGCTCGATCTTGGCGACCAGCCAGGCGCTGCCGCCCGCTTCGTCACGCAGTTTGCGGGCGTATTCCATATCGCTGGCATCGCGTGGGAAGGAAACGGCCAGGTAATCCAGGTCCATTTCGGCTGCCAGCTTGATGTCGGCCTTGTCCTTCTCGGTCAGGGCCGGGGCGG
The DNA here is from genome assembly GCF_001320125.1 of Pseudomonas sp. NBRC 111119. Classification (NCBI taxonomy): domain Bacteria; kingdom Pseudomonadati; phylum Pseudomonadota; class Gammaproteobacteria; order Pseudomonadales; family Pseudomonadaceae; genus Pseudomonas; species Pseudomonas sp. NBRC 111119. Next base: position 6,354 of record NZ_BCAV01000039.1, on the reverse strand, counting down.
TCAGGCCACCGCCTTTGCGGTTGATGCCCTTGTGGTCCGACAGCGGGCCACCAATGATCACCACGCAGTGCAGGGCGTCTGCGGTGGCGGTTTCAACGCGCATGACCACACGGCCGTCGTCGAGCAGCAGTTCGTCACCTACGCCGCAGTCCTTGACCAGGTCGGGGTAGTCGATACCGACGATATCCTGGTTGCCTTCGGTCAGCGGGTGAGCGGTGGAGAAGGTGAACTTGTCACCGATCTTCAATTCGATGCGCTTGTTGGCGAACTTGGCGATGCGGATCTTCGGGCCTTGCAGGTCGCCCAGCAGTGCGACATGGCGGCCGTTCTTGGCGGCGATGTCACGAATCAGGCGGGCGCGGGCCTTGTGCTCGTCCGGGGTGCCGTGAGAGAAGTTCAGGCGTGCCACGTCCAGGCCGGCGTGGATCAGTTGTTCGATCACTTCCGGCGAATTGCTGGCTGGGCCAAGGGTGGCGACGATTTTGGTGCGGCGGATGGTCATGCACAGACTCCTGTATTGAAGCGCAGCGAAAGGCTACTCCTGAATCTTGCTGTAGTCATTTTTCCGTTTCACTACCTGATGCTCTACCCACAGCCCGTCGCGCCATGGCTGAAGAAACGTCGGCAGCGGCCGATAAGCTGGACAGCAAAGGAGACACCCATGCGCACCCTGATCGTTTTAGCCCTGGCCGCCAGCGCCGTCGGTTGTACCCGCTGGTCGATGGACCATCACCTGAACAACGCCTACCGCGCCTACGACCGTGGCGACTGCCAGCGGGTCATGCTCGAGTTGTCCCAGGTCGACCGTGCCAGCCGAGCCCGCCCGTTCATCCACCCCGAGGTTGCATTGCTGCGTGGCCAGTGCCTGGAGCGTCAGGCGCTGTATGTGGATGCTGCACAAACCTACCAGTACCTGATTCAGCGCTACCCCGGCAACGAATACGCCTATCGGGCGCAAGCGCGCCTGCAGACACTGGAGCGGCTCGGCCATTATCGCAGTGGCGAACCCGCCATCGCCAAGCCGGCGACGACTGCACCTTGGCGATAATGCCAAGGTGTGTTCTATTTTGTGAGAGTTACCAGGCGCCCTGCGCTAATCTGTAACTCAGCTGTTACAAAAACCGCCAGTTCCACGCATTCCTGGCCAGGAACGGACTGCATCAACCGCCATGTTCAACAAGCGCAATATACAACGCCATCAATTACCCTTCGTTCTTCAGGTGTTCAACCGATTTACCGGTCAGGAGATCGGCCTGTTGGGGAACGCGTCGGAGGCCGGGTTGATGGTCATCAGTGAGCTGCCCGTGCTGGTAGGCCCTGATTACGAACTGCAATTACGCTTGCCGTTGCAGGGCGGCGGGCATCAGTTCGTCAATCTGACCGCCAGTTGCCTGTGGTGCCGTGAGGACCAGACCCCAGGGCACTACGATTCTGGCTTCATGCTGCTGCAGGCGCCGCGCGAATTCGACGACTTTGTGAAGTCACTGCAGGAATACTTCAGCTTTCGCGCCGCCAACGCCCCCGTCTGACCTGCCGTAGGTGCCCTTGAGCCTCGACATGGGGGAATCGCGTTAGAATCGGGTCGACCCCGCTACAGGACGACCCCGTGACCGCAAGCATTTTCTGGCACGACTACGAAACCACCGGTATCAACCCGCGCTGCGACCGCCCTTTGCAGATGGCCGGGCTGCGCACCGATTTCGAGCTGAACGAAATCGACGAACCCATCAACTTTTACTGTCGGCCGTCCGATGACATCCTGCCGCACCCAGCGGCCTGTCTGGTGACCGGTATTACCCCGCAGCAGCTCGTCGAGCAGGGCCTGTGCGAAGCTGAATTCATGTCCCGGGTGTATGCACAGCTGGCTCAGCCCGGCACCTGTGGGGCCGGCTACAACACCCTGCGGTTCGACGATGAAGTGACGCGCTATAGCCTTTACCGCAACTTCTTCGACCCCTACGCCCGTGAATGGCAGGGGGGTAACAGCCGTTGGGACCTGATCGACGTGGTGCGCACCGCTTATGCGCTCAGGCCTGAGGGGATTGAATGGCCGCAACAGGAGGGGCGTACCAGCCTGCGCCTCGAGTTACTGACCAAGGCAAACGGGATTGACCATGGCCATGCCCACGAAGCGCTTTCCGACGTACGGGCCACCATCGCCCTGGCGCGCTTGATTCGCCAGCAACAGCCAAAGTTATATGAATGGCTTTTCCAGCTACGCAGCAAGCACAAGGTGATGGAGCAGATACGCTTGTTGCAGCCGCTGGTGCATATATCGGGTCGCTTTTCTGCCGCCCGTAATTATTTGGGGGTGGTGTTGCCACTGGCGTGGCATCCGCACAACCGCAATGCACTGATTGTGTGCGACCTGCATCAGGAAACCTCACCGCTTGTGTGGGAAACTGCTGAAACTTTGCGCCAGCGTTTGTACACCCGGCGTGATGAATTGGCAGAGGGTGAATTACCGGTCCCGCTCAAACTAATACAGATCAACCGTTGCCCAGTAGTGGCGCCGCTTTCGGTGTTGCGCCCTCAGGATCAACTACGGCTGGGCCTGGATGTGCCAATGTTGCAACGGCGTGGCGAAGACTTGGCCAGCCAGCAGGCGCAATGGCAGGACAAGCTTCAACTCATTTATGGCAAGGAAGCGTTTGCGCCGAGTGCCGACCCTGAGCAGCAATTGTACGAAGGTTTCCTGGGCGAGCGTGATCGCCGCTTGTGCGAACACGTGCGTACCTCGGACCCTGCCCAGTTGGGGCATGGGCAGTGGATGTTCGATGACCCACGGTTGCCCGAACTGTTGTTCCGTTACCGGGCACGTAATTTTCCAGATACCTTGAATGGGCAGGAACAGCAACGCTGGCAGGATTTCTGCCGACAGCGCCTGCTTGACCCGCAGTGGGGCGCGCCGAACACCCTCGGCGATTTCGCCAAGGCCCTGGAGCTCGCATGGCCTGGGGCAGACCCAGCAGGGCAGCAGGTGTTGCAAGCCTGGCAGCTTCACACCCGGCACTTGCAAGCGAAATTAGCCATCGCTTAAAACCGGCCAATAAAAAACGCCGGTAATACGCCGGCGTTTTTTATTGGGCAACCCTGCGGTGCAGGACAATCAGTCCAGCAAGGTGGCCCAGCTTTCAACCACATCACCACCCCAATTGGCTTTCCACTCTTTCAGGGTTTTGTGGTTGCCGCCTTTGGTTTCGATGACTTCACCGTTGTGCGGGTTTTTGTATTGCTTGACCTTGCGGGCACGCTTGGTAGCGGTTGGCTTGACGGCGCCACGGGGTGCTTTGCTCAGTTTGGAATCCGGGTCGAGCAGGGCAATGATGTCACGCAGCGACTTGGAATATTCACCCATCAAGGTGCGCAGTTTGCCTTCGAACTCCAGTTCTTTTTTCAGCTTGTCATCCTGGGACAGGTTGGCCAGGCGGGCCTGAAGTTCCTTGATGGCTTCTTCGGTGGCGCGGTACTCGTTGATCAGGGACATGGAGTGTTCCTTAATGCGTGTTCGGAAATGTGTGGGGCAATAATAGACAGGCGATACTCGCAAGTAAACATGTTATTGCGGCATTAACTGTTAATTAAGCTGTGACAACATATCTCTGGGTGAACAAAAATTTACATTAAGCGACGGTCTCGTCTGTCCGTCTTGTCAGACAATGCCTTGATTCACGTGGTCAACGATTCGCGCCCGCCCCCTCAATCATTACTGCGTTTTTTCTGGCGGGCCGCTAGAATGTGCGCCTTTGCGAAGTTCTGGAGTCTTATTCATGCGCACCTACCGTCTGGTGATCGCTTGCCCCGACCGCGTCGGCATCGTGGCGAAAGTCAGTAATTTCCTGGCGTTGTACAACGGCTGGATCAACGAAGCCAGCCACCACTCTGACGTGCAGAGCGGTTGGTTCTTCATGCGTCATGAAATCCGCGCAGAATCCTTGCCCTTTGGTATTGAAGCCTTCCGCGAAGCCTTTGCGCCGATTGCCGAAGAGTTTTCCATGATGTGGCGCATCACCGATTCGGCGCAAAAGAAGCGCGTTGTGTTGATGGCCAGCCGTGAGTCCCATTGCCTGGCCGATTTGCTGCACCGCTGGCACACGGATGAACTCGATTGCGATATCCCCTGTGTCATCTCCAACCATAACGACCTGCGCAGCATGGTCGAGTGGCACGGTATTCCATTCTTCCATGTGCCTGTAGACCCTGCGGACAAGGCGCCAGCGTTCGCCGAAGTGTCGCGCCTGGTTCAGGAGCACGCGGCCGATGTGGTGGTGCTGGCCCGCTATATGCAAATCCTGCCGCCACAGCTGTGCCAGGATTACGCCGAGAAGGTCATCAACATCCACCACAGCTTCCTGCCGTCCTTCGTGGGTGCCAAGCCGTATCATCAGGCTGCTTTGCGTGGTGTGAAGCTGATCGGCGCCACCTGCCACTACGTCACCCAAGAGCTGGACGCCGGCCCGATCATCGAACAGGACGTGGTGCGGGTGAACCATGCCGACAGCATCGAAGACATGGTCCGCTTCGGCCGGGACGTAGAAAAGATGGTGCTGGCCCGCGGCCTGCGTTATCACCTGGAAGACCGGGTACTGGTGCACGGCAACAAGACTGTCGTGTTCGATTGAGTCTGGCAGGGGAGCGGTGACACATGGCCCGGCAGCGCAATGCCCCGACCGCCTCGTTACCGCCCACACTGGGTGAGGGTTGCCTTGCCCGTTTTGACCCCGAGGCCCTGGAGCCTACCGACGGCACCGATTTCCCCGGCGCCGCGGCGCTCTGGCAGCAGCTCAACCCGCCTGGCGGCGCCAGCGTTCCAGCAGCGGGCGAGCCAGTAGAGCCACAAACACCGGCCCACCCGCCAACAGGTAAAAGTAGTACGTGACAGCCCGCCACAGCAGGATGGCCGCTGCTGCCGTCGAGCTGCCCAGCATCGGCGTCAGCAGGCTGGCCGACGTCAGTTCGGCTGCCCCGGCACCACCGGGCATCATGCTGAACTGGCCGGCACTGAGTGACAGCATCTGCACCAGAAAACTGGGGATCCAGCCCAGGTCCGTGCCCAGGCCCCTCACCACCAGGTACAGCACACTGTAACGCAGGCCCCAGTGGGCGCAGGTGAGGGTGAATACCAGCGCAAGGGTGCGCTTGGGCAACTGCCAGGTCTGCGTCAGGGCCTGCGTGAAGCGCAGCAGCTTGCGGGCCCAGCGCCGCTTGCGTGGGGCACTGACGCCCAGCCGCTGTATCAGCCTGCCATTGGCGCGCATTACCGGGCGCCTGTAGCGCAACAGCACTACCACAGCGGCCAGCGCCGCACATAGCAGCGCAGCGCTGCCCAACAGCATGCTCAGCTGGCTGCGGCCCAGGCTGTGGAACAGTGCATAGCCGGCAATCGCCAGCATGGCGCAGAAGAAGAACACCAGGTCGTTCAGTTGGTCGGTGGCGAAGACTGCGCCGCTGCGTGCAGGGCTGATGCGGTCCCGGGCGAGCAGGGCCATCAGCGTCAACGGGCCGCCACTGCCCCCGGGTGTGGTGCAAATGGCAAATTCGGTGGCCATCACCACGCCCAGGGTGCGCACAGGGGTAACGTGCCGGGCTTGCTCGCCCAATAGCAGGCGCAGGCGTAGTGCATTCAGCACCCAGCACAGCACGATCATGCCAAACAAGGTCAGCAGCAATTGCGGGTCGAAACGGCTGAGCCTGGGCAGCAGTTCGGTGCCGCCCAGCACTGCCGGCACCAGCGCTGCGCCCAGCAACGCCAGCGCCAGCCAGACCCAGCGGTTCATGCGGCTACCTGGCGCTCCAGCCAGGCGGATTTGGTCAAGGGCTGGCGCCCGTCTTCAAGCAGCTTCTGCAACGTGCGCAGCCAGTACTCGCGGGACGAACGGTGGCGCATGTCCACCGGGTGCAGCCCCAGCCGCAGCGTGTTGGCGCCTTGCCAACGGCGGCACTGCCAGTTGCAGAGCACGCGTGAAAATTCCCGGCGCCAGGCACTGCGGGCGCTCCACACCAGGCCGGGTGCATCTATCGCGGTGAAGTCTGGCAGCCGGTAGAGGTGCTGCGGCGTGCTGGTGTACTTGAGGGGCAACCGACGCAGTGCCTGGCGCGTGCCTTCACTCATGAGCCACGCCGGCGCAACGAACCCCGCCACTGGCCAGCCCTGCTGCGCAAACAGTGCCAGGCCATCTTGCAGGCGGGCCAGGGCCTGCTGCTCGTCCAGCCCATAGAACTCACCCTCGTGGGTATAGATACGGCGCATGAAGTACTCGACGGGCGTGCGCGGCAGTGGCCCTTCGTCGGCATGTGCATAACCGTGCAAGGCCAGTTCGTCGCCCGCCGCCAGGCGGTGTTCAAGCATCTGGC